>CAZZDG010000009.1:0-28903 GCA_964652415.1 uncultured Pseudomonadales bacterium
AATAGTTTTATGCTTGGTTGGCCCTGCGCCATATCTAAGTCTACTAAATATCTGTATCCCGATTCATCACTGTCATGTCCAACTCTTGATAACATTTCAGGAGTTAATTCCACAAGATCCCTTTGAGCTGGCTTTTCTTTCTGCGCTGGTCTTTGCTCTTTTGGTCTTGAATTACTTTGTGATCGTGCGCTACTTTGAGGAATATACGTCTCAACTGCATTCCCGCTTACTCTAAAGTTAGGTATGCGTGCAGAACCTTCTGCGCCAAAAATAGTTATAAGCAAGTTATTATAGGTATTCACCAACTCATTTAGCGTTCGCAGACTTGCTTCTGAGTTCTTTTGTTTGACGACTTTTTCTATACGGTGAATTTTTGCAGCCAACCTTGGCAGTTGTTGCTTGAGCCAAACCTTTCCAGCATCTTCAGAATTTTCATAGCCCTCTTGTTTTGCTCTTTTACGTAATCCCACAATTTTTTCCTTTATAAATTTATTTGATAGATAATAGAACCACTACTCACAAAAATTTTCCCAAGAGATTCACTCACAGTAATCCCATTAGCGCTTGCCAATGAAATTGACTTCAGTTCTTTTGTAAAAGTGCCACTTTTGTCAAAAATCACTACTCTGTTATTGCTTGGGTCTAATACATACAAACTCTGCAATTCTTCACTAGTATAGACATAAATATCTTTAGTAAATGGAATGTCTAAACCACGCAAACTGAGTGTTTCTTCTCTTCCCGAGGTAAATTTTTTAAGCTGTCCGTCATTTGTAGTTAGCCAAACATCACCATCAACTGCTATTGACCGCAAATTTTCATACTTTATTCCTGTCACAGATTTCATCCAACCCACAGGATCTGAATATCCATCATCGGTTTGTGCATACCTATATATATTTCTTTTTTCTGGATTAACCACGTACACGTATCTATCATATGCATCCAATAAAAGTGCATTCTTATTTGAATCACCTGCTTTTTTCACCTCTTCTAATTTAGTTTGCGAATCTAAGTTTGCCGAAAAAGAATAAATACCATCAACCAGAATAAACACTGAGTTATTCTGCAACACGGCGCCATTCAAAGTAGCTTGCTGGGTAAAATCTCGCACCGAAACTCTCTTCGTTTCATAATCAAGCAAAATCAACTGTTTCATATCTTTATCATATAAAACAAAAGTTTTATCGCGCAAATCAATACCTGATGCAATAAAGTCTGACTTTGCCAACCGTAAATCATAAAAAATATCTAACTCTTTGACATCTTGGGTACCGGAAATTGATGCTAAATATGTGGTAATTTCTTGCTTTGTATCCAAAATTAACTGTAGAGCAGTGCTTTTTTTATTTTCAGTCTCTAACACTTCAATCTTATTGATTACACTTACAAGGCTCGCACGAGTTAAAATAGGATCACTTACAAAAATTTCTTTCGCTGTATTAACCTCTGCATGGATAGAAGTAAGTAATGTCTGGATGCGATTTTTTTCTTTCTCTCTTGTGTAACTAAAAAAAGCAAAAACTCCTAAAATAACTGCAAACAAAAAAACAAAAAAACCAAACTTCCACACGTTTTTCTGTGATCCTGTTTCTAAAATATACGTATTTTTTTTTGTTAGCTTTTTGATATTTGCTACCGAAAATACTTCTTTTATCTTATGCACGTCAATGCTTCTCACATTTAAAGCCATTTTTTTAACAAGTAAAACCAAAAATCTCAGTATCCATAGCAAAAATGACTGGATTTTTTTTGCCAAAATTTTTAATGTTAAACTCACAAAAGCTAAAACTCTCGCAACAAAATTTGGCAACTCAACTTTTTTTAACTCAAGACTTACCGATGCTAAACTTGAAGGTTCTGAACCAGGAACTGGAACTCCAGCGTTATTTAAAACAATTTCTTCCTGACCACCACTTTTGTCTGCCCTTGGTGATACTTCAAGATCTTCTTCCTCAAATTCTAGTAATGGAGCGACTTCTTCTTGTAACTGCTCAACCACTTCGCTTTTCTCATCATCTTTAGTAATAAACACCAATGCAGATAAAGATGAATCTACCTGAGCATGTAATCCCGGGACAACTGAAGTAATGATGATGTCTGTATCGTACCCCTGTCCAAACTTCAACTGAATCTCGCTCAAAAACTGGTCTGCCTGCAGCGTCGTTAACACATAGACATCATCGACAACATAATTGCCCTCAATTATTTTTACGTCGTAGTCACTGAGTAAAATTCTACCAGATTTTTCACCGCGCTTGAGAAAAATTGAGCCACCATATGTTGCAAAAATGCTTTTGTTCTTGCCTAAAACTGCACAAGAAAAATAAATTTTACACTCATTTGTATGAGCATAGCTTACCAATTGTTGCAAAAATTCATGCAACTGTTGGGCATCATGGAAATAATAATCGGAAACTTTTTCGTTAATATCTCTGCCAACATTGCCAGCGTGTTTACCAGAAATAGCATACACAACAATTAAACGAGCACTTACAGAAACAGTACTTTCCGCCACTTGAGACCAACCGGTAAATTGTGGCAATCCAACAACTGGAGTAACCTTCAATCGAAGCATTATCCAAATTCTACCACATGTTTAAAAAAAATACCTACAGAACTGTAAAGAAATATATCAAAACAAGTATTGCTAGCACAAGATGCACAAATCCAATAAGCTTAATTGTTACAGAATTAGTGGTTTTAATCGTACTACTCATAATTGCAATCTGGCGGGTAACTAAAATTGCGAACAAAGTATAGATTACACCACCAATAATAAAGAGCGATTTCACTCCAAATAACAAAGCTTCATTGGAGTTTACCAAAGAAAATGGATCTGTAAGTAAGCCTGAACCGGAGATTAATGTAAGTAGTGACATTAGCTTACCCTCCCTTCATATTTTTCAAGCTCTTCTTCTAAAATAAGATCATTTAAAAGTGTAGCTACTCTACTTGGATGTGGTGTGTCTTCGAACAGCAACTCTTGTTTTGTAGCTGATGTTTGGATAATCAACGTTCCATAGTCAACTAAGGAACCAAGAAATCCTGCGTTCAACGAAGTAATGTCCTCAATTTTATCAATTTTGGTTGTCGAAATATCTTTATAAATCATAGAGAGAAAATCAACATCAATAATACGTTCATCAGTAATAATGTAAACGTGATAAAACCAATTTAAAAATGTTTCAACTATAAAACCAAAAGTGAGTAAATACCAACCTAAACCTGCCGCGAACTGGTATGTTGCAGGAAGAAAATTAAAAATATTTGCTGAGCTAAAAAGAAGTGGTAAAAAAACCATAAAAATCACAACGAGAAGATACTTAAGTTGGGTGATTGGATGTTGTCTTAAAACTAAAATAATTTGTTCATGTTGTTCCAAAACATCAAGTAAAAGTTTTGATGGTTTTGGCATATAAGCTGCAAAGTGATTATCACAAACTGGCTCATTTCTCATCACCTCAGAATACTCATCAACAGATCTTCTCGGTTTTGTTTTTTTTGGAGCAGTTGCTTCTACTAATTCTTCTTCAGGGGTTAACTTCTTGTTTTTTGTATGTGGCATAGTTTTATTATAACACTTTATGAAGGAATCTCTATTTTTGACACTAAAACCGCAACTTCTGCAAAACTCATGTTATGGCTTTGAAAAAAAAAGTTATCGAGCATTTCTTTACAGTTTTGGTGAAATTCTTCTATCGATCCATTATTTTTTAGAGTAAAATCGGCTAAATCGATACAAGCTTGTACCTGTTGACCATGAGCATCCTCACCTTTTCCAAGATCTCGCTCATCAATTTTGTTGAAGCTAGCCACTGAAGCTGTATCTTCTCCACGAACTTTTGCCCGCTCTAAGTAGCGCTCAACACGACGGTTTTTGTATGCTGAAATAGTAATTATCTTGCCACCAAATTGTTCTTTGATTGCGTAAATTTCCTCTGGGTTACGAATGCCGTCAATGACGACAAAGTCCTCTTTCTTGATTCTTTCTTCTAGGCGGTGAACTAGCACTGCTCCACCAAATGTTTCACGCAAGTCGTTCCCCACATCTTGCAAGTTCTGACGAGTCATCTCTAACCCACGAACAACTGTCTCTTCTCGTACAACATCAGAAAGAGAAAAATACTGAAAACCTTGAGATTTGAGATACTCACTTATCGTACCTTTTCCACTAGCGATAGGACCAACAAGACCAATGACTATTTGCATATTAAAAATAACTGTATCACTACAATAAAATGAAATATATACGCAAAAAACGGTAAAATATATTTGGAAAGTGAAAAAATTTTTGTGTGTTTTGAGTGAGTCGCTCGGACCGAAGACACTTTGCGAAAAAGATAAAATGTATAAGTGAGTTGATTCGGACCGAAGGTTCGCAACGAACGTTACATTTTATCTTTTGAGCACCGCCATGAACGTATCCTGATTTAGCTCAACTTTTCCAAACTTCTTCATACGTTTTTTGCCTTTAGTCTGCTTTGCTAACAGTTTTTTACGTCTGGTAACGTCACCACCATATAATTTAGCAGTCACATCTTTTCTAAATGCCTTTACTGTTTCTCGGGCAACAACGGTACCACCAATGGAAGCTTGAATTGGCAGTTCAAACATTTGTCTCGGGATTACTTCTTTTAGTTTTGCAACAACTCTTCGGCCTTCTGCCTCAGCTCGTTCGCGAACTGTGATAAAACTCAGGGGCTCAATTGGTTCTCTGTTTAACATAATAGTAATTTTCACTGCTTCAACAGGCACAAATTCCTTGACTATATACTCCATAGAAGCATAGCCAGAGCTGAGTGACTTCAACGTATCATGAAAATCAGTAATCAACTCTGCCAAAGGTACAGTACACACAATACTGACACGATTTCCAACGTGAGTGCTATTTACAAACTCACCGCGTCTATCTCTACAAAGATTGATAATCCCGCTCATTTGTTCTTGTGGAGCTAAGATTTTAACTTGGGTAATTGGCTCACGAATTTCTCTAATTAACGAAGGATCAGGCATTTCTGCAGGTGTTTGTACAATAATTTCACTGCCATTTTGCATCGTCACTTCATAAGTCACAGAAGGAACAGTGGCAATCAGTTCCAGATTGAACTCCCTTTGCAATCGCTCAATCACAATTTCTGCGTGCAATATGCCCAAAAATCCAATGCGTAAACCTGAACCTAATGCCTGTGAATGAGTTCCAGAAAATTTCAAAGCTGCATCACGAAGTGAAAGTTTATCCATCGCATCCTGCAAAAAAGTAAACTCTGCAGGGTCAGTTGGATAAACTTCCATAAACACCATTGGCATTGGCTCTTTATAACCAGGAAGTGGAATTACTTTTTCTCGTTTACTAAAGGTTGTGAGTGTATCACCAATTTTAAGAGTTCTGGTATCTTTTAAGCCAGTCGCAACATACCCAACCTCACCAGCTTGTAACTCTGCACGAGGCACCATTCCAGGAGAAAATATACCTATTTCAACCGGTTGAAAACTAGCACTTGAGTTAGTAAATCCAAGTTTTTCTCGTTTCACAACACCATCTACGACTCTAATTAACGCAATTGCACCACGGTGCGTATCAAAATGCGAAGTCACCAACAATGCGCGCAAATCATTCTCAATACTGCCAACTGGAGGGGGGATTTTTTCTACAATTGTCTCAAGAACTCTATCAATATTTTCACCAGTTTTAGCACTCACCATAATGATGTCGTTCTCGTCACAACTACACAGTTCCATGATTTCTAAAGCGACTCGTTCTGGCTCAGCAGAAGGTAAATCAATTTTATTCATCACAGGAATGACAACTAACCCCAAAGCTTTGGCTTGTTCAAAATTTGACAATGTTTGAGCCTGAATTCCTTGAGTAGCATCAACAACCAAGAGTACACCTTCACACGCTGCTAAAGATCTGCTTACTTCATAGCCAAAATCAACATGTCCTGGAGTATCAATTAAATTGAGAATAAATTTTTCTCCACCTCGGATTTTACTCACATATTCCATGCGAGCTGGAGCTAATTTAATAGTAATACCACGTTCTTGCTCAATAGGATTACTATCCATAATCCGTTCAGTTACGTTTAGATCATCAACAGTATGAGTAAGATGCAAAAAAGCATCAGTCAAGGTTGTTTTGCCGTGATCAATGTGCGCAATGATGGAAAAATTGCGAATAGAAGAATTAATATCCTTCTGAAGTGACATTATTTTTTAGCAGTTTTTTTTGCTGCTGCCTTTTTTGGAGCTGCTTTTGTAACGACTTTTTTTGCTGGTGTTTTTTTAGCTACAGCTTTTTTAACTGGAGCTGCTGCTACTTTTACACCTGGTTTTGACAACTTACTCAGCTGAGATTTCACTCTAGCAGCTTTGTTTTTGTGCATCATATGTTTACGAACAGCTGTATCAACAGCAGAATAAGCGGTTCTCAAATTTTCTGCAGTTGGTAACTTTTTCATCTTGTCGACCATAGTTTTTAAAATTGATTTAACTCTAGAATTAACTTCAGTTTTCTTTTTGCTAACTCTGAGTGCTTTTCTAGCATTTGCTAATATTGGCATAATTTACATTCCTTCTAAACTACTATAATATAGAACAGATAGGTATTATACCAGATTTATTTTAGAATTAGTACACATGTTTTCATTTAGTAATTTTTCGATCACAAAACTACTCACAAATAACACGAAATGGTTAGAAACTCAGCAAACAAGTATTAACTCTGCAGCCGCAATAATTGCAATGGCGAATGCTTTTTCGGTAGTTTTTGGCTTTGTCAGAACTAGAATTGTCTTGAGTTACTTTTCGGAAGAAGTGGTGACCGCATGGACCTTAGCCTTTCAAATTCCAGATCTCCTCTTTCAACTCCTCATATTTGGAGCACTCTCTGCCGCATTCATTCCAATATTCTTGTCACTGAAAAAAAATAATGACGAAGCAACTGCTTTTAAAATGAGTGGTATTGTTTTGAACGTTTTACTTGTTATCTTCACCTTAGCAAGCATACTTATCTTCATTTTTGCAGAACCACTCACTATGGCTCGTATAGGAGATAAATTGTCCGCTGATCAAATACAGATAGTCATAAAGCTTACCCGAGTCATGCTACTTGCCCAAATCTTCTTCACAGTTTCTAACATCATGACTGGAATTTTACAATCCTACAAACGATTTATTGTGCCAAGTCTTGCTCCAGTTATTTATAATCTCGGCATTATTCTTGGAATTGTACTTTTTTCAGGTACATTTGGTATTTATTCTGCAGGACTTGGAGTTATCCTTGGTGCTTTTATGCACATGATTGTACAAGTCCCGCTTGTCCTGAAATTGGGGTACAAACCTACTTTTTCTCTCAACATTAGACACCCAGGGGTGATAAAGTTATTTTTACTTTCACCAGCAAGATTTTTAACTATCGGAATTTCTCAATTTCAAACCCTCGCACTTGCCTACTTTGCGACTTCGATTGGCCAGCTCAGCTTCTTGTATATATCTTATGCTACCTACCTCTCAGTTTTCCCAATTAGAATGTTTGGCGTACCACTTAGTCAAGCCGCATTACCATTTTTATCTCAGTACTCTAAACAGGATGAGTTAGCAAAATTCCGTGACTTAATTTTACAATCCCTACACCAAATTTCCTTCCTTGCTATGCCAACATCAGTTCTACTACTGATTTTGAGAGTGCCAATAGTTCGTTTAGCATTTGGCACAGACAACTTTAGCTGGACTTCTACTGTCACTACAGGGAAAGTGTTGGCAATTCTTGCAATTTCTATCACTGCACAAGCCATGGTGCAACTATTAGTGAGAGGGTTTCATGCACTGAAAAATACACAAACGCCATTAGTTATTTCCTTCATCTTTACAACCTTTTATTTGCTCACTTCACTTTATGTTGCTAAATTTACTTCATATGGCGTGGTTGGCCTTGCGGCAGCAAGCACTGTTAGTTTTCTAGTTGAATTGCTTCTGTACGTGATTTTATTAAACAGAATTGTTCCAGAATTTATAAGTAAAAAAATGTTGATTCCCCAACTCAAAATGCTTTTAGCAAGTTTCTTTATGGCAGTATTTCTGTATCTACCTTTTCGAATATTTGATGAACTTATCTTCAACACTACCAAAACCGTTGAACTTATTGGCTTAACTATAACAACTGGAACAATCGGAATGTTGGTATATATCTATTTTGCCGCTCTTCTTGAAATTAAAGAACTAGAATTAATCACCAGAACACTTGAAAGTTTTTCTAAAAAATGGCGTCCAAGTATTGGCAAAACTGAAGAATTTATGGTTGAAACATCGGTTGATAATGAACGAGTCTGATGTACTTGGTGTTCTCATAATTATCTAGTAGAATAAAAATAGTGATGAAAAAAGCTGCCCAAGTAAATATCAATCTTCTTCCAAAAGATCCATTTTTTTCGACTATTTTCGGAAAAATTTTGCGTTGGGCACTTTCTGCAGGACGTTACATAGTCATTTTCACAGAACTTGTGGTTATTATGAGTTTCTTAGCTCGATTTACACTTGATCGACAAGTGACAGATCTCAACAGTGCAATAGAAAAAAAAAGACAAATCATTCTTTCTTACGGTAATCTTGAAGATAATTTTAGAACCGTACAAGAAAAAATAGCTCAATACCAGCAAACTGACCAAGAAACAAACATTGTTGATACCTTTACTCACTTAAGCGCTGTTGTCCCAGATGGTATTACGCTCAATGAACTCGCAATTAGGCCTACTAGTGTCACAATTTCTGGCAACACTCTTTCTCAAACTGCTTTTAATCTTCTTATCAATAATCTGCAACTCTCTTCGAAATTCAAAAATATAAATGTGAGCGAAATTGAGTCCAGTGATGATGACGATAAAGGAATCACTTTCAATATAAAAGCTGATACAAAAATTGTACAAAAAGTACAGGCAAAAAGTGGCGACACTGAAAAAGTTGATTTGCTAGACAGAACACAAGGACTATAAAATGACAGAACATGCAAACTCAAACTCAAATGTTTCTATGGCAAAGAAAAAACGTGAGTTAGCTGTCATACTCAACCAGTTTTATATTAATCCTGTCGCAAAAGCATCAACAGAGCTCTTTTTAACAATCGGTTTAGTTCTTTTCTTAGGCGCATTTGCGATTCGCCCAACAATTTTAACAATGTCTGAACTTATCAAAGAGATTGAAACTAAAAAAGAACTTGACACAGCACTCACCAAAAAAATTGCATCTTTGCAAACAGCTCAAACACAATACATGAATATTGAGAACGAGATTGTTGTTCTTGATCAGGCAATACCAGAGCAACCCCAAATTATTTTGGGCACAAAGTTAATTGAAAAAATTGCCGCTGATAATAAGGTAGTTATCAAAAACCTTTCTGTTTCTGAGCTTCCAGAAGATAGCGACCCTTTAATTGGATTTGCTCAAAAATCAAAACAACTTGTTAATATCTCAATCAACATCACTGGTGACTATGTTGCAATTAGAGAATTCGCAGAAACTCTACGAAATTCAAGAAAAAGTTTTGTAATTGAATCTGTAGTCTTTTCGCTTGAAGAAGATAGAGGTAGTAGAAAGTTAAGTGCAAATATCACTATTGGTACACCATATTTTGGGTTAGCTGCCCCAATTAGCCAAACAGCAAAAAAATGACACAACAAGACGTAGTTAAACGAGATATAAAAAAACTCCAGCAAAACAAACAATTTTTGACTATTCTAATTCTTTTGTTTATTGCTTTGTTGTTTTGGATTACCGTTTCTCTCATCAGCTCACAGACAACTGAAAAAATATCTCCTGAGCTCCAAAAACTAGCAAAACCACTCACACCTGTTATTGATACAAAAGTGTTTGAAAAAATTTCTGCTAAACGACAATATTCCAAAGAGGAACTGTCTGGTTTTACTATTTTTAAAGTTTTAGTCAGCAAAGATGGAAGAACTGAGCGTATTGTGCCTCTTGAGGTCACCGCTGATGAACTTGACCAAGAGCAAAATACAAAACAAAGTACTACTAGATCATTACTACAAGAGGAAAACCAAGTTCAAAGTGAACCTACAACACAGCCAACTACCCAACCAGTATCTCAACCTGCCACAAGTGGATCAAACTTGGGAGAACAACTTTAATGAATTCTTCTCATGACTTTTGGTTTTTGTTCGCATTGATTTCCTTGAATTTTTTCTTTAAAGTTAAGGATAGGCACTTTAATGGGTCTCTTGATTACTGAATAAAATATGAAAAAGCCTGCAATACCAAGCAAATTACTCGATAAAAGAATTCCAACACTTTTAGGCATTTTTGTTCTTGTGGTTGCTTTGATTGCCGGAACACTCTTACTTGGGAAAGGTCCAGGTGTATTTGCTCCAAGAGCAACTCCAACAACAACTCCAAAAAACATTAAAGTTACCAATGTCACTGATAACAGTTTTACAATTTCGTTTCTTACCGACGATATCACTCCAGGATTTGTGAAATACGGCACAACAGAAAGTGCTCTCAATTCTCAGGCAAGTGACGACAGAGATCAACTGAGTGGAACCGTTGCTGACTTTAAAATGCATCACATTACTGTTCGTGGCCTACAGCCAACAACAAACTACTACTATACATTGGGTACAGGAGCTGGAACAAGCTTCGATAACAATGGCATGCCATTTTTAATTAAAACAGCTGCGCGTAATGGTGCGCCTGCAGCTGCTAAAACAATTTACGGAAGTGTCAGTAATCAAACCGGCAGTCCCGCTGATGGCTCTGTTGTGTATATTGCCCTTGCAAATGCTGGTGAAATGTCTTCACTTGTAAAGGCATCAGGAAGTTGGGCCGTACCTCTTTCTAATGCCAGAACAAAAGATGGGAGTGGCTATGCTCAAATTTCTGATGTTGATAACATAATTATTAGCGTACAAGGACCTACTCCAACTGAAATAGCCTCGCTTAATACCACTGTTGCAGATGCACAACCGGTTCCCACCCTCAAATTTGGGCAAACTACACCACCTGCCGGAAGTCCAACTCCTCTTCCTACTCAGACTGCAACTCCAGAAGCAACTATAGAAGCAACGCCAGAACCAACACCTACCCCAGAAGTTACACCAGAACCAAGTGCGACTCCAGAAACAGTATCATTCTTTAGTGCTAGCCCATCTGCTCAAGCAAGTGGTTCAGCTGCATTCCTTGGCGGTCCAAGGAGCAGTAATAGTGTAACTACTGTCGACTTAGAAAAAACTGAGCCTCAACAAGTTAACACCACACAACCAACAATTATCGGTAAAGCAGCTCCAAACGTGACAGTTACAATTGAAGTTCACTCAGATACAAATATTCAGCAATTTGTGACTGCTGATGCAAATGGCAACTTTAGCCTTGATATCGCTGCGCTTTCAAAAACATTAGAGCCAGGCCCACATACTGCGACGTATTCCTACACTGACCCAACTACAGGACAGGTTATCACGAAAACTGTCAACTTTGTTGTCGAACCTGCTGCACAACAACTTGCACAGACTCAACCATTTGGCTCAGGCAACCCATTCCCACCAACTACTCCGACACCTACCCCAACACCTACTCCTGCAAGTGCATCTGCTACCGCTAGCCCATCTGCTACAGCAACTGACAGTGGCAGAACAAGCATGCCTGCTACAGGCAGTGGCGTGCCAGTTTCAGGCTCTGTTGGCACAACTCTCGCACTTATCTTCGGAGGTCTTTTCTTTATTATTTCTGGCTTGTGGAGTTTCTGGATTTCACATCAGCTCGGAAAAGAAGAAGTTGAATTTTAGCCTTGAAATCTTTTTCAAATAAATCTACAATCGAATAAACTTGCCCAAGAAAGAAATATGAAAATATTGGTTACTGGTGGATGCGGATTCATTGGCTCACATATAGTTGATGCATATGTTGAGGCTGGCCACGAGGTTGTTGTCGCTGACAAAAAAAAATCCAATTTATTTACATATAAAAATGATCAAGCAACCTACTATCAAATTGACTTAACAGACTCAAAAAAAGTAATTAATCTTGTTGAAAAAATAAAACCCGACATCATTAACCATCATGCAGCAAACATTTCATTAGTTAAGTCAATTGAAAAACCACTATATGACGCTAAAAATAATATTACTGCAATTATTAACTTACTTGAAGCCTCCAAAAAATATCATGTTCCAAAAATAATTTTCGCATCATCAGCAGGTGCATTATATTCAGGTGGCACAAGACTTCCATTCACAGAAAAAACACCAACTAACCCAATTTCGCCATATGGGGTCTCTAAACTTGCAAGTGAATACTACATTAAGGTATATGCCGAATTGTATGCATTAAACTATGTAATTTTGCGCTACTCTAATGTTTATGGACCAAGACAAAATAACACTCTCAGGCCAATTGTTTCCGTCCTTATTGAAAACCTAAAAAACAACCAGCAGCCAACTATTAATAATGATGGCTCACAAACAAGAGACTTTTTATATGTTGAAGACTTAAAGAGTGCAAATATGCTTGCGCTTGCATACATGGAAAATACTAGTTTTAATATTTCTTCTGAGAGTGAGACTAGCATTTTAAAACTTTTTACTCAAATTAAAAAAATGATGAAATCAAATATAGAACCGAAATTTAAATCAAAAAAAATTAAAGAACAACAAAGAAGTTACATTTCAAATGCAAAAGCTAAAAAAAAGCTTGGATGGAAACCAAAGCATACTTTGAGAAAAGGGTTGTCAAAAACTATTGAGTGGTATCAAAAGAAGGTCGCAAATGGATAACAACAGCATTTCATATATTTTCCCTGTTTACAATGAAGCTCAATATCTAGAAAAACAAATAGAATATTTCTTACAACAGATTAAAAAAAATCATCTAGCTCTGACAAATATTATTTTAGTTGAAAATGGTAGCACTGATAATTCTTGGATAGTCTGTAAAAAATTAGCCATAAAAAATAAAAAAATAATTGCTAAAAGAATTGCTGTTGGCTCTTATGGATTGGCAGTTAAACATGGTTTATTAAGTTCTAACTCAGATATATTAGTTCTGCTAAATGTAGATTTTTTTGATATTGAATTTATTAGAAAAGCATTACCATTAGTAAAAAAATTCACCGTAGTGAACGGTTCAAAACTCCATAAGGAAAGCAGTGACCAAAGAAATTACATATATAAACTAAGAACAAAAGTATTTAATTTTTTTCTGAATACTATCCTTAGATACCCAGGAACAGACACACATGGAATCAAAGTCTTTCACAATACAAAGAAACTTCAGGATTGCATTAACACTGTAGTCGCAAAACATGAATTATTTGATACTGAACTACTCTACCGTTTAAAAGATTCTGTAACTGAACTACCCATAACTATCAATGAGATTCGCCCGACTCGATATACCTCATTCACAAGAATTAAAAAAACAGCAACAGATATTGCTAGAATCGTATCTTTTCTACTGTTTGCAAAAAAAAATAACCCTAATGTAAAACTAAAGGTTGCTGATGATTATGGTATAAACAAAACTACTAGCGTTGCAATTCTAGATCTTTTTTCAACACAACAAGTTAACGTTATCTCTATATTACCAAACATGGTCACAGCAAAAGAACTTTTTGCTCTTCATACAATAACTAAAAATTGTAATATTGCGATCCATCTCAATTTAGTGAGAGGCAAGCCCTTAACTGATCCAGACAAGATTCCATCACTATTAGCGAGAAATAGTAAATTTTACTCTTTACCTGAACTTCTACTCAGACTTATATTTAAAAAAATAGATCTTTCGGAAATCGAACTTGAACTACAAAATCAAATAGAGTTCATCTTAAAAAAAGGATTTAAAGCTCACTTTATAAACTCAGAACAGCATGTACATGCTTTTGCACCAGTAAACATGGTAGTAAAAAAACTAGCAAATAAATATGAAATAAAAAACGTAAGAAGTACAAAAACAATAAAAGACTATTTATCCTGGAGAATTCATAAATACTTTGTTTTTATTATAGTTGATAAATTATTAGCAATGATCTATCAAAATAATGAAAAAAATGTATACTCTCATGAGGAAATCATTTCTCATCCAGGCTCTAATTACGACTAAATATGTACATTCACCCCTACTATAATTCAACAAAAAAAAGGATTTTTGACTTGTCTCTAGCCTTAGTCTTACTTTTATTTTTTCTGCCACTACTTTTAGGTCTTCTGCTTTTGGTGAAACTTATAGACAAAAACCCTCCACTTTTTAAACAAAAACGCCTTGGTAAAAATAAAAAAGTTTTCATAATGTATAAGATTCGAACAATGCGTGAGGGAGCTTCTCAATTTCAAAAAAAACTACAAAAAATAAATGAAGCACCATATCCAATGTTTAAAATTAAAAACGATCCAAGATTTACTCAGATGGGTAAAATACTCTCACGGCTGGGTCTTGATGAACTCCCGCAAATTTTTAACATTATCATAGGTAATATGAGTTTTATTGGACCAAGACCTCTCCCAATTCACGAAGCAAACCAACTAGCAACAAATTGGGATTTTAGATACGAAGTAAAACCTGGGATATTGTCAAAATGGGCACTTTCACCAAAAAGACATACCTCACTCGCAGAATGGAAAAATCTTGAATTAAATGGACTGAAATATGCCTCTATAAAAAATGATTTAGCATTAATCCTCCAATCAATTAAAACTGTGCTTTTGAGACATTAATCTTTAGGTAATTTTCCGTGGTAAATAAATTCTTGAATAACCCTCGCTTTTTCATCTTCACCTCTTGCAAACAAAGTATTCATTAGACGATACTGGTACTCTTTTTCTATTGCACTAGGTTTTTCCGCAAGAAGAATATAGTCATACCAAAAATCGTACCACCACAACAAGTAAGGTCTACCATTTTCATGAGATAAAGTTTGCATATGATAAAATATCTTACTTGAAACAATATGCCACAATTGATCCTCTGATAGAAAATTGAGGTATACCTGTATATCATCAGCTTTAAAAAATAAAGCGTCTGTAACAATTCTTGACTCTAGCCATAAGATAAATTTTTCATGATTTTTCCCAAACAGTGGTGGCTTTAGTTCAGTCAGCCTTAATAAAACACCTACATCTTTTATTGTTATAGATTCTTGGTTAATAAAATATGGCTCAGACAAGTGAAATGTCCATTTTTCAATTTGCAATACACTTTTGTAATATTCTGCCGCAGTTTTTGGGTCACCAATACCCAAATGGTAATCAGCTACTTTTATTAAATACTGTGCTATTTCTTCCTTTGTTTCATGACGGAATGCATATCCCTTTTCCTGTGCTTGACTAATTATTTTTAAACCATTAACTGCAACTATTCCCAACTCCCTATACATGCCCTCAGATTCAAGTAGTTTCATATACTCTGTATCACTAGTTACCCATGGTGAAATTTCTATCAATTTACTGTAAAGAGCAATTTTCCCACTTGGCTCTATGGTTTTCTCTAAAAAAAGATATAGAATATCAGAATCATAGCTGTGTATTTTTATCATTCTTGAAAAACTAGTTTTATTCAATTCTTTACTACTTACTATTTCCTTTGCTTGATAACGCGAATACGGAAAAATTCTTACCAATAAATTTACCTGGCTATCAGCGAGCAGAAACTTTGTTAAAACAACTACTAACCCGAGAATAACAATTATGAAAGCTGAAAGCACCCAAAATAGGGATTGTAACTTGATTAATCTTTTATTTTCTAAATTAGGTTTTTGCAAAAAACCCGCAGCAAATAACAAAGATAGTTGAAAAATAAAAAAAGTGTTCCAGTCAAAATCTAGAAGCGAGTTAATAAACAGTAAAACAAAACTTATTGCTAAGTAGTATTCTATACTCCTACTAGTATTTGACTTAATAACTTTCATTGCCTGACTTAAAATTAAGGCAAATAAAAATAAAATTACCACGCCACTACCTAGTCCTGACTCTGAAAAGGTTTGAAGAAAAAAGTTATGTGCAAAAATCGAACCATGTTGCCCAATTAAACTATACCTTCTTGTAATTAAAGAAAATGTTCCTGGTCCATATCCAAAAAGTGGGTAATCTAAAAAAGAACTCAAAGATTGTTTAAAATATTCAGGCCTAATTTCCTTACTAATCGGCTTACAAAGTTGCTGCTTGAGTTCAGTCATCTTGCAACTATCAACCCGTGAAGAAACAAAAAATATTCCAAAAAGAATAGCAGAGGATAAAACAAGAAATATTACTTTTGAGCTTTTTTTCTCAAATATGTCTTTTTGTAATAGAAAAGGCAGACTGAGTAGAGCTAGCACAATAGCTAACCTCCCAAAGGTAAACAACAGCAGTATATAAAATAGTATAGGAAAAAACATTTTAAATTTAAATAGTTTTGAATATTTTGAATATATAAACCACCATAATATGGGTATAGCTAATAACAGTACTGCTGCAAAGTGGCTATGCCCATACGAAACTGTGATTAAATTTAATGACGGTAAAATAACTACAAACTCTGGCAAAGCAAACATAAAAATAAAAAAGAAACATAAAGTAAATACTGTAAGAAGTATTGATAAAAAGACATCTTCCCTCTCAATTTTTTTCAAATGAAATGCACTATAAAAAAAACTAAAAACTAAAAAAGATGCGATAAATAATGCTACAGACTCTAGTGAAAGAGAAAAACTGTGGGAAAAAAACAAAGATAAAATAGAGAAAATCATCGATAGAAGAAAAAAGAATGCTATTTTCCCGTCAAGAACTATCTTCAATCTAAAAACAAAAAAACAGGCAAGGAAAAACAAAATATATGATGATACAACAATCAATTCATAGCTCGTAGCGAATGAAAAAATGAGTAGAATCTGGAATACAGAGAAAAATAGTAAAAAAACACTTCTTCTCAATGATAGAATCATACTGTAATGGTAGCATAAAAAGATATTCTTATATCAAGATGAAAAATATTGCGATTGTGCATGATAGTTATCTCCATATCGGTGGCGCTGAAAAAGTGTTGAGTCAATTTATTGCAGCATATCCAAAAGCAGACATATACATCCCGCTTTTAAAAAACAAATTCTATGACGAAATAAAAACAGAAGGAAAAATTTTCACATCAATCTTTAGCAAATTTCCATTTGTTGAAAAATATTCGAGTTTATTAAAACCAATTATCATACTCTATTGGGAAACTCTTAACTTAAAAAAATATGATCTCATCATTTCCTCATCACATTCTTTCTCCTCAAAATCAGTCAATAAAAGAAAAAATGCCAGACATGTTTCCTACATTCATACCCCACCCAAATACTTGTATGGCGAGTTTAATGAAATGAACTGGATTAAAAAATTTCCTTTTAGCCTGCTGTTTTCACCCATACTCTTCTTATTAAGAAAACACGATTTCTATTCAGCACAAAAACCTGACCTACTTATTGCTAACTCAAAAAATGTGCAAAATAGAATTAAAAAATACTATAGAAGAGATAGCATCGTTATTTACCCACCTCACAACAATGCTCCAACACATTTTAAAAAACAAACAGGAGAATACTATCTATTCTTTTCTAGATTAGAAAGACAAAAAGGAGCTGAATTAGTAATTAAAACTTGCACACAGTACAAACTACCTCTTGTTGTTATTGGAACTGGAAGCCAAGAAAAGTATTTAAAAAAAATTGCGGGTAAAACTATTATATTTAAGGGGTTCATAAAAGAAAAAGAAAAACAAACAATCTTTGCTCATGCTCTTGCACTCCTATGTGCTGCCATTGATGAAGACTATGGTTTGGTGATTCCAGAAGTGCTTTCTTACGGGATTCCAGTAATTGCATATAACTCTGGAGCAGTTTCTGAAATTTTGACAAACCAAAGAAATTGCATAATTTTCCCTGAGTATTCAATATCTAGCCTCTACACTGCCTTACTTAGTCATAAAATAAAGTAAGCCTGTTTAACCATTGCCCATAAAACTAATCATCCATATACTCAATACTATGCTAAAAGTCAACTTACTAAATATTATTGGATTTACCATTATATTTATTTTCTTTCTTTTTGCACTTAAGTCTTATAATCTCCCCTTTTACTGGGATACTGGCGCATTCCTAATTCCAGCCGCAAAAGAAATGGCACAATCAGAAAACTTTCTCAACTATACAATTAAAATGACAGACTATCCTCACACCTTCCTTTTACCATTCTTATTATCTTTTCTATTCAAAATATCTGATAACCCAATAATATTCATACACATCTTTAGCATCTTAATATCTGTTCTCTTTCTACTATTTGTTTTTTTCACCGCTAACAAAAAATATCAGAAAAATAATCTCTTAGGAATTTTTTTATTACTTTCTTTTATAACAAACCCACTTTTTATTTCTCAAACTGATATCGTTTACTTTGAAATAATCGGAAGCCTCTGTAGATTTACTGCTATTTACTTTCTAATTGGAAAAAAGTATGCGCATTTTGCTGTAATTTCAGTTATCGCATTTTTAATTCGATTCGAGAACGGTTTTATTCTACCAGTAGTAGGTTTATTTGATCTGCTTTTTTTTGTCAAAAAAGACAGAAAATTGTTAACCGCTATTTCGTTAATCACTCTGACTACAATTCTCTGGTTTTTCACACACTACTTGTTCACAGGCTGGTGGTTTTTTTCTCCAGAAAGGTACTTTAATGAGAACCCAACCCAAGCTGTCAGAGACAGCATTGAGTATCTTTTTCTTTGGCAAGGTAGGTATGCATATACAGTAATGCTAATAGTCAGCTCCATCTATTTGCTTAAAAAAATAGTTTTAAAACAAATCGTTTTCAAGATTGATAGGTTCCTATCACTACTACTGGTAAGTACTATTCCAACTTTTGTCATTATTGCTAAGTTAGGATATTTTTTACCTCGATATATTTTTCCAATACTACTGCCATTTTATCTACTCACGTTCATAGTAATACAGAAATTTAATAATAAAACTAATACGTTACTTTTAATAATACTTTTTTTACTCCCCATTTTTCAATTTAAAAACTTTGGAAACTGTTTTTCTCATAATTTTGAAGATTGTGTCTATCTTAGAAAGATTTTAAATACAAAAAAACAAGCAGTCAAATTCTTAGAGACTAACTACAATAACGAACTGATTTATAGCCATTTTGAAGACAACAATACTTTAACTAATACTAGTTTAGGTTACATAAAACAAAAGCAAAAAGTTACAACAGAATTTGAAAAAGAAAGCAAGGTTATATACATTACACCAACCAGTGATGATAAATTATATTGGGATGCAATAGAAAATAATTTTGACCTTGAAAAAAGTTTTCTTGTAGAAAATGATCCTTGTTTTTCACCTATATTCCTCAAAATACCATGTCAAAGAAATGAGAACAGATCTATACTTATTTTTACAAAATGAAAAAATACATAAAAAAAATAATCATTTTCACACTTATTTTATCGGCTTTTCTACTTAGGGCATATAAATGGACGCAACTTGACATGTTTGCTGGAGATGAAGGCATCCAGCTTATTTATGCTGAAGATATTCTGAATAGAGACTATTTCACGGTGACTGGCGAGCTAAGTTCTTTAGATCAAAATAGTAAGTTCAAACTTCACAACTCACCTTTAGGTATCTACTTTCAAACTTTGCTATACATACTTAGCTTTAGATCTGAAATTATGTTCCTTTTTTTATATTCTATTCTCAACTTCCTAACAGCGTTTTTCCTTTATAAAGCAACTCTGATTATTACTTCAAAAAAAATAGCAAAGTTCGCTGGGATAATACTTCTATTCTCTCCTTTCATGCTTAATGCATCCGTGTGGACGTCTCAACCAGTTAACTCTTTGTTTTTTGAATCAATAGCTATATTTTTAGTGGCTTACTATATTAAGTATAATAATGAAAAAATGTTTCTTTACGGCAGCATAATGAGCCTAATTGCTACACAAATGTACCCACCCATGTACTTGCTATTAGTGCCAAAAGCTATCTTATTTCTATATATACTCATAAAGAAAATTGAAAATAAAAACAGTATTTTTTTACTTTTTTTCCTAAGTGCATTCATTATCTACTTGCCCTTTGTTGCTATTGAATACAAGTATAATTATGCAAACACAAATTCAGTCATTTTATTTTTACAAGGAATGGAACTGAATAATGTAAGTGAAACAGAAATTAATCCACTGAATTTCATCCAGAAAACGATTAAATTAAATGAAAAAATAATGAGATTTTTTTCAAATGAGTTTGTTAATCACTCAAAATTGACACTACTATATATATTAGTATTATTTATCGGTTTTATAAAAAAATCTGATATAAATGCGAAAAAGCTTCTCTTGTTTTCAAGTTCATTTGTTTTTATTCCTATTGGCACTCTTATTGCTCTTTTCTTTAACGCATCAATATCAGGGGATAGGGCTTACATCAATATTATATTTCCTTTTGTTATTATTCTTTTTTGCATCATTCACAAACACATTCCTCAATACCTACTAAACTTTTCAGTACTAATTTATATTCTTGTTACAATTTTACCAATGAATGGCTACTACTTCCGTACTCATGAACGCACCAACTTATATACAATTCAGAGTACCGTTAACTTTGCGATGTATGATGCAAAACAAAAACAACAACCATTCCCTTTCTTCCACGTAATAAGCCCATCAGACATATGGGGTTGGGATTCTAGTATGTACTGGTATTTATTAGAAAAAAAACTAAATATAGATCTAGTTAGTATTGAGTTTTATTCAGGCAAAGCAAAACTAAACAACCCTCATACAATTCCTAAGTACCTCTATTTAATCTGTGCAAATTATCAAGAAACACTTTGTTTAAATAACTGGAAGACTATAGCTAACTCTAATCTATATGGCAAAAAAACATACACATTTAAAGAAAAATACAATATAAATAATGGCACTATGTTTATCGTTGAGATGAAATAGAAAAACAACTCTTTTAAAAAAAGCTACATCAGAAATAAACACAGTAAGCTCTTATTCTGAAAAAGGAGGTACTGCGCTATAATCCTCTCACTATGAAAATTCTCATTACCGGCTCACTTGGTTTGGTTGGCTCTACTGCAGCTCACCATTTTCTCAAAACCAATAATACTATCTTGGGCATTGATAATAATATGAGAGCAACCTTTTTTGGGAATGATGGAAGCACTGATAATCAACTTGAGAATCTCAAAAAAAACAAAAACTATTTACACTTTAACATCGACATCAGAAATGAAGAATACCTTGAGAATATATTTAAAAAATATAAACCAGAAGTTATTATTCACACAGCAGCTCAGCCTAGCCATGATAAAGCAAAAGACATACCGCATCTCGATTTTGAAATTAATGCACTTGCTACTCTCAGTTTGCTTGAGTTAACAAAAAAAAATACTCCAAATTCAGTATTCATTTTTACAAGTACTAACAAAGTTTATGGTGATAATCCAAACAAAGTCATGCTTAGAGAAAATAAATATAGATACGTATTTAAAGACAAGTCATTTACTGGGTTTGACGAACTAACAGGCATTGATCAAACGACACACTCATTGTTTGGCGCTAGCAAATTAAGTGCTGACATTTATGTTCAAGAATATGGAAGATATTTTGGACTCAAAACAACCTGCTTAAGACTTGGTTGTATTACTGGCAAGGCTCATTCTAGTGTCAAACTCCATGGATTTCTCTCCTACCTAATAAAGTCATTAAAGGAACGAAAAACATATGAAATTATTGGCTACAAAGGCAAACAGGTGCGCGATCAAATTCATGCATATGACTTAGCCACTGCTTTTGAACAAATAATAAAAAAACCAGGAATTGGTGAGGTTTTTAACCTAGGAGGGGGACCCCAAAATTCTATTTCTGTTCTAGAAGCCATTGACATAGTTTCAAAAAAAATTGGAATTAAACCAAAAATAAAATATACTAAAAAAAACAGGACTGGTGATCATATTTGTTATATCTCAAATACAAGAAAATTTCAAAAAAAGTACCCCAATTGGAAAATAACTTACACTATAGATAATATCATTGACGAACAGTTAACATGACAAAAGTCTTAAATATACCCATCTATCAAAAAGGTTATAAAAATATATTGTATAAAATCAAAAGAAGTGTCGATTATCATAAAAAAATTTATATCTGTGTTGCAGCAACTCACTTAATTATGGAGTGTCAAAAAAATAATAATCTTCTTGTAGGTGTACAAAAAGCAGATGTTGTTACTCCAGATGGGATGCCTTTGGTTTGGCTATCAAAATTGTATGGTAATAAAAACGCTAGTCGTATATACGGACCAAACTTAACACTTATGGTATGCAAACTTGCACAAAGGTATAGATTTAAAATTTTTTTACTCGGAGGCGCATCTGGGCAATCATCAAAACTTGCTGAAAAACTTCAAAAACAATTTCCTAATTTAGAAGTGGTGGGAACACAAGATACTCCAATAAGACCTATACCTGAAAAAGAAAACAATCAGATAATTAAAAAAATAAATACAGCAAAACCTGATATTGTTTTCGTTGGTTTGGGCTGCCCAAACCAAGAACTCTGGATGATTAGCAATAGAGATAAAGTTAATGCTTCAACTTTAATAGGAGTTGGAGCTGCATTCGATTTCATAACAGGTACCGTCAAACAAGCTCCAAAATGGATGCAAAATAACGGCTTAGAATGGTTTTTTCGTCTACTTCAGGATCCCAAGAGGCTCTGGAGAAGGTACACAATATTGAACACTTTATTTTTCTTCAAAATAGGCAGACAAATTACAAAAGATTTTTTATATGGAAAACTGTAAGTAATGAAAAAGAAAAAGTTGCTTTACTTAAGTCAAGTCTACCCCTACCCTGCGGATGGAGGTGGAAAAATAAAAACACTCAATTCTCTTTCTGCTCTTGCTAAAGAATATGAAATATACGCAATATTTGTTTCGGAAAAAAAACCAAACAAAGAAGATTTAGATTACCTAAAAAAACTTGGAATTAAGAAAATTAAGGTATTTTTTAACAAAACGATTCTTGCTTCAGTAAAAGATAACTACCCTCATTTAATTACAAATTTTCTAAAACTAAACCCTCACTATGTATTTCAATATACTCATAACCCCGCCTTCTCATTTATTGAAAAAACAATTAGTGAGTTTAAACCAGAAATAATTCATGTCGATCATATTAATATTGCCCAATATCTCCCAAAGAAAAAAAATGAAGTATGGATACTTGAACACCATAATTTAGAATTTTACCTCCTTTGGACAAGATTTATTCATTCAAATAAGTTGTCTAGAAAGCTCTACTTGCTAATAGAGGCAACTTTAACATTTCTATTTGAATCAAAAAAGATCAAAAAATTCGACCACGTGTTTACAATCTCTCCAGAAGAAGCTACCAGAGTTAAAAAGTTCTTTAATTTTAAAAATGTCGATCCACAGCCTCTTATATACCCAATCACAAAACTAAAAAAAGAAAAAAGAAAAAATCCATACATACTGTTTATTGGTGGTCTTGGATGGCCTCCTAATGAAGATGCTGTAGAATGGTTTGTACGTAAAATGTTTCCTAACATTCTTATTAAAATTCCAAATGCAGAATTTCACATAGTTGGAAAAGATAATCGAGAATTAACTAAAAGACTTCCAAAAAGTAAAAATGTTTTTTTGCATGGTTACCAAGAAAACTTAAATCCATTTCTAAGAAAGGCCGATATTTTTGTACTTCCATTTAGGGTGGGTGGAGGTGTTCGGCTAAAAGCTCTAACAGCTCTCTCTGCAGGCATACCCATTGTCTCCACAAAACTCGGAATTGAAGGGTTACAAGTGAAAAAAAATATTCACTATATCGAAGCAGAAAATGAAAAATCATTCGCACAAAAAACAATCAATCTAATAAAATCAAAAAAAATGCAAGAAAAGATTTCCTACGAACAAAAAAAATACTTACTACAAAAGCATTCTGAAAAAGAAAATACTAAATGGCTCAAAAGTTATTCTAAAGTTCTCATGCGATAAATAAACTTTTTTAGAAATACAAACAAGTTTTTAAATAAATAAACAAATATATATGAATGTATTAAACCTAAAATGAGTATAAAGGGAATATAATATCTATCCCAGTCAATCTTTATAAAAAAGATCGTCATCATAAATAATATAGCAAAGTATAATACAAAAGCTATATTATTTTTTGGAATTTTAAGTTTTTCTTTTTTATATTTAAAAAGAAAAACTGCAACTCCAATCAAAATAATAAACAAATCCAATGAAATAGCATTGAAAACCGGAAAATATTTTCCAAAATTTGAATAGGGACTGTTTTTCGAGAGGGTTTTTTTATAAACATTTACTAGCCGATCTTCAAATGAACTTGCATAGTATCTTTCTTCAACTTGATTGTCCAGTAATGCTAATCTGTGATTAACCATCTTAATTGACCCAGAGATTGGCTGACTCCATAAGAAGGGGTTGGAAATATAAAACACCAAAAATGAACTAAAAAATAGTATAAACATATTTTTTATCAAAAACCACGAACCTTTATTCTCAATCATAAGCAGTAAACTTAAAGTTAAAAAATATACAAACAAGACTACTGCATTTAACTTAACTGAAATAGCTATGCCTAAAACAACTCCCAAAAGCAATAAGAGTTTTTTTGATGAATTTTTATTTTTTATATTTTCATAATAAAAAAAGGAAATATATACAAATAATAATGAAAAAAACCAGAGAAGACTATCATCCATAACTGTAGTGTTGCTGTCAATAAAAAGATTATTTGACCCAATAATTATCATTGATGATAAACCATATAGATATCCTTTTACTTTATGACATATTAAAAAAACTAAAATCAAAGTAGGAATTGAAAATAGTAAAACAAGTGCTTTTCTGAGATCAAATATTACATTAATTTTTGAGGCGGTTAATACAGGTAAGTTACCTATACTGCAACAATAATCTTGTATGTCTTTTTCAATAATAGGATCAGAGTATAGTTCTGTCATCCTATAAAAACCATTAGAAGACAGAGTCTCTATTGCACTCTTTTTGTAAAGCACTCTCATGAGCAAACCAAAAAAAAGTTCTGAAAATTTTGGTTGGTCAAATGATTCTTCAGTTTTCCAATACGAATCACTAAATTCTGCCGTTATATACCAATCAAAAAACTTAGTTCTTTCTAAATTAATGACTTCATCAATATGGTAATACCTGTTCTCTGTCCTATTCACCAAATTTAATGAGAGAGAAAACAATGCTGCAATAAATAAAAAGACATATAATATTTTCTTATTCAAAAGCTTATTATTCAGTCTGAAATGCATGGGCTAATTATGATGTACGGGAACTAATTAATCAATATAACCACCAAAGAAAAATCTTTCGTACAACTTCAAAAATAAAAATGATATGACACTCCTTTTTTTTGATACTGAAAAATATTTTATATATTCATCTTTCCAGCCTTTAGTTGATTTCAAATAATTCACCCAATTCAAAAAAGGAAGATAAACAAATTCTCCTTCGATATCCCATTTTCTTGCTAGCAACTTTGACAATTTCCCTCTATAAAAACCCTTTTTTAGAAAATATCTTAAGCTTGTTGTCTCCTCATGCCACAACTTCAGTCTTTCAACATATATTCCTTGCAAACCCTTTTCTTTCATAGCAAAGCCCAAATCTGTATCTGCACTATCAAACCAACCAATGCTAATATCTGTATCAAAACTCAATTTATTTTCCTTTAAATCCGAAACTTTAAAAATTATATTTTTTGTATCAACGTTAAATGGAGTTGTGAGAACTTTTTTGTGTAACTTTTGTAAGAACCAATATCTTTGATTAACATGCTGCGCTAATGCCACATTATTACTTGGATTCAAAGCCTCAGAATCACCAATAAAATAGGAAATATTGTCAAATTTATTGATAATAGTCTCTGCGTTCTTAACCCAGTTTCTACTCAGAACACAATCATCATCTGTAAACGCTAAATATTTTGTCTTAACATGTTGCAAAGCAGTGTTTCTGGCATATGGGACACCTTGTTTTTTTTCATGTATATATAAAATTGGTAGAATTGAGGAAAAATTACTCGCAATAAATTTTGATGAAGAACTAGGGTCATTGTCTATAATCATCACTTGCAGTGGCAAAACCTTTTGAGACAAAATTGACAGCAACAATCTATACAATTTTTCTTGTCTATTTTTTGTAACTATTGCTAGTGTAATTTGTTTTTTTTGATGCATACAAAAGTCAAAATTCCTAAAAACATAAATACCAGGTCAAAACTAGGATCTTGGTTGAAAAGAGTGTGAAACTGAGCATTTATAATAAACGCAATAACTCCCATCCAAACTCCAATAAGAATATAATTATTTTTTATATATTCAAAACTATATACGAGCACTAGCACGAATAACAAAATAAACAGTAAACCAGCAGGAATACCAAGCTCAGAAAAAAATAAGAAAAAGGTATTATGTACTGGAAATACAAAACCTCTTAGATTTGGAGGCAATATGCTTTGCTCTAGCATCATCCTTGGACTTAAATTAAGACCAACTCCAAATACTGGAAATCTTTGTATCATTATGCATGCTTGCTCTAATAATGCTATTCTCACCACTCCACTTCCTTGTGAAAAAAAATACAAAATGCTTGAAAATCTAGAAAACAGAGTTTTACCAAAAATGAGAATGCTAAATAGCAAACTACCAAATACATACAACAAAACAACTCGTCCTTTATTAAGATGTTTGGCTAAAAGAAAAACAGCTATTACAATAATTGCAACCCAAGCACTTCGTGAAAAAGTGGCATAAATTCCAATTATGCCCATAAACATTGCTATAGCAGCAAGCAAGAAATGAACATTGCTTCTACTTGGTTTACTTGTTAAATGTAAAAAAAATCCAAAAGTAGTTGAAAACAACATACTCAAAAAACTTGCAAAGAAAGTTGGATGACCAATCAAACCTGAGCTGCGATACAATCGCTGAGCACCATCTGTAGTAAAAAATCCCAGATTTTGATACCCCAATGCATCTTCAAGAAATAAACCCAGAGGTCCTCCTGCAAAGTATTGTTGAACGCTGATGTATGCGTTAAATAACAGCAGAAGAGACAAAGAACTTAGTAATTGCTTGAGATTCATTTCTGATTCCAAAATAGTTAGCGTGATAAAAAATAAAAAGACTGACTGTAGTAGTCTTAAAAAACCAAAAAAACTTAAGAAATAATCGCTAGAATTAATTGTACTCAAAAAAGATATTATAATAAAAAGAACAAGTAAAAAAAGAATCTGGTGGGTTCGTGATGAGAGATTTTTCTTAAACATTAAGAATAACTTTGGTAAACTCAATAAAAACAGGGTAGTAATTACAATTGAGCGTATACTTAAACCATAATAAATTGTAAAGCCACTCATCCATTGTTCATCACCCCTTGGAACAACTGTCATATTCCAACCTCTTATTCCTTTGTCAAAACTAAATGAAAGAATTATAATATAAAATAAAGTTTTTCTTAAAGAAAAACGAAAAAGATAAGTGCAAAGTAAGAGGAAAATAAATACAACCAGCAGTAAAGACTTGATGTCAAAAACAAACTGCAAACTTATAAACGCAAGAAAATAGGTTAATAAAAATATCTTTTCTCTACTTACTGCTTTGAGGATATGTTTCAACATCTGTGATCTCCATTGAACCAGGTAACAAATCATTAAAAAACAACGAAACATTTCCTCCAACCCTAATTACTTGATGACCTGCAAAATAATTGATTCCAAGATGTTTCTGGGTAGTTAGCAATACTTTCATCTCAAGATTTCTTAGGGAATAATCAGTTCTGAAACTCAATCTTTGATCACTACCCAACTCTGAAACGACCACTTGCGAGCTCGGTGTAACCTTTGTTGACTCAATTGAGGCATATATTTTATTGTTAAATGGATTGACTATCTTCATGCCAGGCACAAGATTTTCAACAATATATGAAGGTTTACTTCTATATATTCCAGTAACTAGTAATTGTTCTTCAACATTGGGTGAGACTTGGTCAGAAATATTTGTAATTTGACCAACTATAGCCGTGTTTTGAAAATGTAGATCAATTTTTTCTCCCACCTCAATATTGCTGCCTTTATAAACAGTTTTTCCCGAACTAAAGCTATTAATTGTCTCTATTTCAACAGTTAAAAAGACTTGTGCATTTCCACCTGATCTTTCATAGTATTCTATATCCTTAATTTCTGCTACCACGCGACCGTCTGGAGCTAACTCTTGTGCTCCAATTTGCAAATTTTTAATTAGCCAAAACGGAGGTCTATATCCATCATATTGCGTAAAATTATTGCTCCAATCCTTTCCTGTAACCTCTACAGAAATATATTGTCTTTGTACCTTGATAGTCTGATGTTTTACAAGTGAGATAACACCAAAACTAACCAACACCAAAATGAAGACAGAAAAAATCGTTATAGCTGAGAATCGCTTTTTAATATCGTATGTCATATTTAATCACATTTTACATGCTTTAACATAATAATCAATTGAGGCTATTTTCGCATGAAAAGATAAGTGTTGTTTTTAAATTTATAAATTTTTAGAATTTTATTTGATCTATATTCGCTAGGAAAATCCAAAATTAATCTACAAATTACCCGTATGTCAATCATTTCAAAATTAATAATAAATATTCCATTTTTTTTCAAAATCTTAGTAACTTTACTCAACCATTCGTCACTAAGAAAATATGCTGGTATTATGTCGTTGATAAAAATATCCTGAATAATAATGTCATATTTCTTTGGGTCTTTCCTAGAATAACGGCTTAAAGCGGAGCATTTTTAACAGAATCTTG
>CAZZDG010000010.1:0-28125 GCA_964652415.1 uncultured Pseudomonadales bacterium
CACATTCGCTTGATTTGCCCCTGAATTCGTTTAAATTCAGCAAATTCAGCTAATGCTTTTATATCATCCTCCTGCAAATCAGCAGTGGCACTAAGTAAAGTTGCTCTTAGTTGGCTAGTCTCAGAAGAAGCGTATTCTTCTGGGAAAAATTTAGAAATTGGCAAAGTAAAGAAACTTGCTAATTTTTCCAAATCAGCAATTTTAATTTTATAAGTAGCTGTTTCCCATCTTGATATAGTATTTGGTTGAACGCTAATCTTTGATGCTAATTCATCTTGACTGAGACCCTTACCTTTGTAACTCTCTCGAAATTCTCTAATAATAGCTCCAATTTGGATATAAATCTTTTCATCTTTTTTCATTCTTCCTCCTTTAGGAATATTCTATCCTACTGGTGTTGACAAAGTCAAATGCAGGAGTTAATATCCTATTATAGGAGTAGTTAATACTTGGACAGTAATTATTATAAAACAACTACTCAAAGGAGTTAATTATGCGAAGAAACCCGCAGACACAATGGAGATATCTACTCAATAAATCTCCAGACCATCTAGAAGTCCATGATTTGGATAATGAGCAAACAGGTCCATCTGAATGTCAAATAAATGAAATCATCAGAGCTGGAAATGCTGAGTATCTAATAAATGTAAATAATGAGACTCAGCTAATCAATTGGCTTAGAAGTAATCCAAAATATGATGGCTGTCTATATTGTTTACCTCATTTGCACAGAAAATAAATTAAAAAATAGGCAGTAATTTCACTAATTACTGCCTATTATGATTAAATATGGTTCTATAACCTATATGTGGTTAACTAGAAGAAATATAAACTGGAGTTATTACCAAGTGATTTGATCTCCCGATTTCCTCTCCCCATTTAACTATCCAATCAATTAAATAGTTCCAGTTTTTAGTTACTGTGTCCACATCTGAAAAATACCTGGCAACTAGTCAAAAACAAAGTCCAGGTTTTTTTATTTTAAAACACGAATCTCAAAAACTATCTCACCCTCTTGTAAATCCGCTGTTCACCTTGATCATAAAAAAGCATATATTTATTATCACCATCAATGCGCTGCGCAATTTTATCAATCAGACCCACGCCTAAAAAATTGTTAGGTTCTTGCCCTGCCCTAATATCGAGCACAATATAATCAGGGTCAAAAAAGTCATAACTATCACGCAACATGATTACATTTCTGTTTGCAATTTTTGCAGCGATATTTGTCTGTGCCATAACTAATGAACCATCATTAGGAATATGAGCAACTAATGTATCCAAAAATACTTGATTTTTTGTATGTGCATAAAATGCTGTATTAAAAAATAAAAGTCCCGGTGATTTTAAAATATAAAAACTAAAAAATAATAAAAATAAAGTCAACGAAAAAAGTAAGAACTGTAGATGAATAGCTTTTAACTTTTTATACAGTGCTTTCAGCAGTTTTTTTGCTCTCAACCATCCATACAGGGTTGCCATAATAAAAGTTGGCGCAATTTCTGCATTGTAGTGCATACCTAAATCATGGCGCGTTGTAGCTAAACTTGTAAATCTAGTAAGCCAATTAAATATAATTGGTGGTAAAAATTCTGGTGCTAAAAGTGGTAAAAATCCAAAACTCAAAAAACTTTTAAAAATAGTTTCAATCTTTAACTCATTAAAAATTGAAACTCTGTCTATATTTGTCATCGCATCATTTAAATAATAGTATTCTTTACCACTAATCGCAGGCATGATAATTCTAACAACCGAAAAACCATACAGCACAGAAAATAACGTCGTTGCAATTCCAGCCTTTCGCCAGAACCCTTTATTTTGAATTGCTAGAAGTAACCCAAACCAAGCTGGAATGACAAAAGCTGACTCTTTTGAAAACAGTACACCAAATAATCCAAGGAGATACCACCACTTATGTTTTTTCACTAAACCATAAAAGAATATCATGAGTGGCAAAGGTAGTAGTGCTAATTCGTGAAACTCAGTAATCAGCGCATTGTGCAGACCAATAAACGACAAATAGATAACCAAAATACAAAATGCTTCAAACTTCTTTTTCAACACTTCCCTTGCAGTTAAGTAGACGAAAAGCCCACTTATTGTTACAAAAAGTGTCTGCACTACAAGTAAAGTTTCTCCTCTATCAAAGAGCGCCACAAAGGGACTTACCAAAAAAATAAGTGGATGAAAGTGGTCACTCAAAATATTTTGACCTGGAAAAATGTAGTGATCTATTATTGGGGGTTCTGATCTGGCTACTCTAGAAATTGCGCTATAAAAGATTCCGAAATCATAATACCATGCAGCGTACTGCCAATAGCGATGCAAAGAAACTGTTACAAAAATTGTAAAAAAAACACCTAAAATCATCAACAATATTATTTTTTCTTTTCTGTTCATTTCTATTCTATTTTACACTTTTAGAGTAACTTGCACAGGAGTATCGATATAATAAAGCCCCAGGCATTTTGCCTGGGGCATCAAGTTTCATTTCCAAACAGACAAAGAATTATTTTCTAAATCTCTGTGCAACTTTATTAATAATCCATACCACAGGTGCCCAGACAATTGAATATACAAACATCCAAATACCAAATACACCGAGTACTTTCAAGAATGACTTTAATGATTCCCAAGCTCTCTCTAACTCATATCCAAAATCACCAGTTGTTCCCGGATTAAAGTATTTTTCATTACTTGCTGCTGTAATATTCAGTGAGGCGTATTTTGTTCGTGTTGTAACACTTTCTTGTGCCTTTTGTGCAGCTGTAATCTGTCGTGACAATCTATCAATCTCAATTTGGATTTTTGTTTTTGCGACTTCATTTTGTGCGTCTTTCAATGAAGCTTCTTTTAATGCTTTTTGTTCTTGCAAACTTGTCACTACATCTGAAGTATTCACAACCTCACCAGTGATATCACTTGCACTCAATGACTCATCCATCACTTTTTTAACATCTTCAGTAATTCTTACAGTTGCTTCATCAAACTTTCCCACAGGAACTTTCACATACAGTGAAGCACTCTCGTATTTTCCACTTGAATTAACAGATGAGCTTAAAATCACTCCGTCTATACTAGAAAAATACTCCTTCAAACCACGCATGTATTTTGTTACATCTGAAACAATAACTGAGTGATATGAAGATTTTTCGTAAGAACGCTCCTCCATATACAATGCATTATCTCCGTAATAATATGGAGGCATTATATCTACTGGCATCACCTGAGTCTCAGCCATCATACCTGTAGAATCTACTGCATATTTAGCATTCATCATTGGTTCTGGCACTGCATACCCACCACCGAAACCATCCATTGGATAATTTCTACCCATCATCTGACTAAGCAGATTAAATCCTCCATTGCTTCTCCCAACAAAGAAAACTGTGGAAAGAAGTGCAAGACTAACTACTACCAAAAGGAAGTGTTTTTTTTGCATATGGCTCATTATAGCAGATAGGTAGTTTAAGATTCTTCTAAAGTAAATCGGGCACTCTCATAGACAAGATCTTCTAAACTTTGATGGATTCTATTATCTTGTCGAATTTGCTCCCTCACTTCTTCTAGCTCTACATAATTTGCAGTTGAAATTTGCAGTTCAAGTTCCTTGAGGGCAGAAATTAAGCCTGAAAGGCGTTCTTTTGCAAAATCTACAGATCCCATAATTGCAGCAATATCTTCAACAAAGTTTTTCTCAATATCTATAATCAACTTGCGCAACCGTACTGAATTGGGGAACAACTTTTTCAACAAAGCTCGATGCTCTTTTCGCCTCTTTTCAACTTGTTCTAACTCCAAAATTGGAAAATCCACGTGGATTGATTGAGTTGGTGTTTCATTTAGCATAATCACCTCCTTTTAGTTATTTCAGTAAGAATATCAACAAATGGTGGCAATTGTCAAATGCAAAAAAAAATCATCTAACCAGAAAAATTTTAACCTTGAGAACTTTCTCTATTTCTGAAATATTCCATAACCTTCGCAGTATGTACTTCTCTTGGTTTACTACCCGCAGCTTCACCAACCAGACCTGCTTCTTCAAGCTGATCTAGAATTCTGGCAGCACGATTGTATCCTACAGCAAATCTTCTTTGTATACTTGAAGAAGAACCCTTCCCAACCTGCACAACATACTTCACAACATCATCAAATAGTTCATCTTTTTCATCAGTCGTCCCGGCAGACGAGCTTGAACCGCCGCCGACTGTGTTTGCTTGATATTTGTCAGTAACTTCTTCTGAATACTCTGGTTTTTGACCTTGAGATTTGATAAATTCAATTAAGTTTTTAATTTCTGGCTCAGATACATATGTACCTTGGACACGACTTGGGCGCGCTTGATCTGGTGGAATATATAACATATCACCTTTACCAAGCAATTTTTCTGCACCTGGTGAATCCAAAACCACACGAGAGTCAGTCATACTTGAAACGTTAAAGGCAATTCTTGTTGGGATATTAGCTTTAATCAAGCCAGTGATAACGTCAACAGATGGTCTTTGCGTCGCAAGCACTAAATGGATACCAACTGCACGAGCCATTTGGGCAATTCTGGTAATACTTTCTTCAACTTCGCTTGGGGCAAACAACATAATATCTGCTAGCTCATCAATAACAATCACAATATTTGGCATAGCTGCGTGGCCAGCAAGTTCATTGTAGCCTTCGATATTTTTGACCCCAACTTCAGCAAGTTTTTTGTAACGCTCTTCCATTTCATGAGTCGCCCACTTCAAAGCTGAAACCACTTTCTTAGGGTCAACGATAACTGGAGTAAGCAAATGAGGAATGTTATTGTATGCAGTCAACTCAACACGTTTTGGATCAACAAGAATGAATTTGACTTCGTCTGGACTGGAACGAAATAGAATTGAACACATAAAAGTATTGATACACACAGATTTACCAGATCCAGTAGAACCTGCAATCAATACGTGAGGCATCTTAGCAATGTCAGCCACAAGTGGTTGACCTGCAACGTTAATACCAAGTGCCACAGCAAGTTTTGACTTATGTTTCTTCATAAGGGGACTTGCTAACAATTTACGCAAAGTTACAAACTCACTTGAATGATTTGGAACTTCGATACCAACCAAGTTACGACCAGCGATTGGAGCTTCAATTCTAATTTGTCCACCAGGAGCAGCTAGCGCAAGTGCCAAATCCGTAGATAATGAAGTGATTTTAGATAACTTTGTACCTCGAGTAATCTCAAGCGCATATTGGGTCACAGAAGGACCAAAATTAACTTCCTTAACTTTTGCGCGAATACCAAATGATTCGAGTGTATTTTCAATTGTTGAAGCGTTGTGTTTTACATCACCACGATCTGCTTCACCACCATCTGAGTTGGATAAAAGTGAAAGTGGTGGATACTCCCAAATGATTTGTTTTGAGTTTGGAGATAATGTTCCGGAAAGTTGATCTGTGAGCTGTCCCTCCCCTATAGATTCTGGCTTTGTAGCATTTGCAGCAAGTGCTGTTGCATTACCATCTTTATCAAGATGATCTTCTGGCATACCCGCACCTTTATTAATACTAAATCCCTTTTCTGCAGTTTTCTTAAGGGAAAATCCAAGTTTTGGCAGCTGAAATCCTCGTGCTTTTTTAATTTCATCTTCTGAAATGAGAGCTTCTTGCTGTCCAGAATCTTTTTCTTTTCTCTGAGGTGTAAGCTTATGCAACAACTCAACAATTTCATGGATAGACAGTTGAGTCATAATTAAGGCACCAATACTAAACAAACTCAAGAACACCACATACGTACCCGCAGGCGTAATGAGTGCTGCAGTATTATTAAAAGTATTGAGACCAATATCACCAGTTCTAAAAAGGCCTAGAAAACCAAACATTAATAGCACTGTGCCAAGCAGCACATGAGGCTTCGACCAGAACCATTTGGTTCGAAACATCACCATACCAGAAGAAATAAAAACAAATGGTAAAAACAGCAATGATGCGCCAAGTTTAGTTGTCAAAAAATTGTTGATTGTAGCTAAAATAACACCTTGACCAGAAAGTGAAACAATAACTAAAAGTCCTAATGCAATCAACACAATAGCAACAATAGAGTGTATTGTTTCAGTTCTCACATTTAGTTTGAGTGGTTTAAATTTCTTTTTTCTGCCCATACTACTTTTTGCTCTGTTCTGATTATTATAGGATATAACATATTGACCTATTTGCGCAAGAGGCAAACAAACACAGCTTTAATACTAACAATACTACACCTCGAAAATCTCGGCAACAATCATTGGTTCACGCCTAATAACTTTATAGAGTTTTCTAGACAAGCGCTTCTCGAGCATAGCTTTCATTTGTACGTCTGAAGTTTTCTTTCTCAGTTCTTCAGCAACTAATGTTGCTGCCTCAGTTTTTATAAACTGGACAACTTCATCAGCTTCCTTCATAAAAACAAAGCCTCTGGAAACAATTTTGACGTTTTTTAAATCGTATTCTCCATGAGATTTTGGAATCAAAACCATGACAATTCCTGCCTGTCCTAAAGTTCTTCTGTCAGATAACACCATAGGACCAACATCTCCAACACCTAAACCATCAACAATTTGTGGTCGTAAATTGAGTGTTCCTTCATTAGAAACTTCACGATTTTCAAAACCAATAATTTCGCCACTTACCGGAATAAGTACGTGTTTCTCATCATACCCGAGCTTTGAAGCCACCAATTCAAAGAATTTAAATCTATGTCTGTCTTGTCCACCAATCGGCATTACGTATTTTGGTTTAATCAACCCGAGTAACTCTTGTTGTTCTGGAGCAGAAGCATGACCAGATTCGTGTAAATATGGCATCACATCTGGATACAAAACATGAACTTTATTTCTACATAATTCGTCAATTGCTCCAAAATATGCTTGTTCGTTTCCTGGAATTGCGTCTGCAGAAAAAATAACAGTGTCTCTGGCATGAATTCTCAGGATTCTATGCTCGCCGTACACGGCTCGCATCAAGGAAGAACCTTCTTGACCTTGGCTTCCAGCCACAATCACACAGAGTTCTTTGTCATCAATACTTTCTATATATTTTTTGTCAACTTTCATACCATCAGGCATTATTAATTTACCAAGTCGTAGCGCAATTTCGATGTTTTGTTCAACCGAACGACCAATAAACACAACCTTGCGATTCAACTTTTCACAAGCATCTATGGCTTGCTGAATTCTATGAATATGTGAGCTCATAGAGGTTAGAACAACTTTTCCTTGAGTCTCTTGCATTGCTTGCAAAATTGCAGGACCAGCCATCCTTTCACTTTCAACCCATTTTGGATACTCAACACGCAAACAGTCAATTAACATACAAAGAACATTTTCATCTTTCAGCTGTGAAATATGCTCTATGTCTGTTAAAACTCCATCAACAGGACTTGGGTCTAACTTGAAGTCACTTCCATGATAAATTATTCCTTCTGGAGTTCGAATTACAATATGACGAGTGTCAGGAATAGAATGTGTCACAGGCAGCAATTTAAAACTAAAATGGGTGCCTAACTTAATTTCTTGATTATCTTCAGCCACCATAACGGTGCGTGGGTCTTCTCCATCACTCATACGTTGCTCTGCAAAACCAGCCGTCAATGCTGAGGCATACAGAGGGAATTTTGGCAGTACCGGCATAATGTATGGAGTCGCTGCAATATGGTCGTCGTGACCATGACTAAACACCATACCAACAATTTCTTTACCCGCCTCTAGTTGTTGCAATAAATACTCAATATCTGGAATCAAGATATCGACACCAGGCATATATGAATCCGGGAAACCAATTCCACAATCCACAATCATAATTTCGTTTTCGTACTCATACAAAAACATGTTTTGAGTAACATTTCCTAGTCCGCCAAGCGGAGTAATTTTCAATTTTGACATAAAATTTCCTTATTATTTTTTATTACTATTTTTTCTTTTTATTCACAAATAGATCGACACCTTTATTATCTCCCCACCCGAAATGAACGAAAAAATCTAACAATTTATTTGTTTTTTCATATCGTTCAAAAAATGCTGAACACAATGTTGCAGAAAAGAAATTTGCAAACACAAACCAATATCCTGCATTAGTTATGTTAAAAGCTGGATCAAGAATAAAATAAACTACAACATGAAGTAACACAAAGAAAGCTAATAATAGCTTCATTAATCTCATGTAATGACCTTGCTTAGCATCAGACATCCATATTGCTAAAAAAGTAAGGGGGCCTGAAATAACTCCTACACTCAGTAATGTATAAAAATGCGACTTTGTTGCAGTTACAATTTGAAATGGAATTAAAACATTTGAAATAGAGACAAATGTTGCTAATAACATTGCTCCACCCCAAATAACAATATGGGTCCACCATAAATGAAAATATTCAGAAAGACGATAAAGATCAAATTCTGGATCACTATGTCTCTTTAACCAAAAAGTTTTTGTAAGCGAATGCATTGCGATAGCAGCCATAACAATAAATGCCAATACACTAAAAGCTGTATCAATAACAAATAAGTCTGTAACAGACAATCTGAATTCAAGTTCGTTTCTAAGAATGTAAAACAAAAAAGTTTTTAGCCAAACATACATCGTTGGTGCAAGCAAAAACATATATGTAAATTGCACAACGTCCAATCGAAATATTTCAATATTTTTGTCTTGAAATTTATACATCATGAGCCCGAGCGTCACAGTAAAAATGGGAATAAGAATAAGTAGGATCATCACTTCTTATATCATATCATTATCTATTAAGTATAAATGAAGAAAGTAATAAAAGAATAAAAATCAACCATGTTAGAATGTATCCAGGAAACAAGATACTCCTGTTATTACTCCAATATTTAAAAACTGGTTTCACTTCTTTAAATTTCCCCGAATGATAACCTTTTAGAAATGCTTTATGAACTTCAACCGTCATTCTTACAGCCCCTGCAACTGAAAACAAGAGTATGCCTAAATTTGACTGATGTAGTATAAAAACAATTCCCCATATTCCAGCAATCACTGGACTTCTAAAAAACTTTAATTTGTCAAATCCTTCGAATGGAGCATCTTTCCATGATCCACCAAGTGCCTCTAGTACTCCCCCTAAAAAGCCCATAAAGAAACCTACTAAAATTGAATGGAAAACAGAAAATAAACTCAATTCAACTCGGGTCAATAAATAAAATAATGTCCCCATAAATAAAAAGCAGATTACGCCAAGCAACATCCGAAAATTTTTCTTAACTTGCGTACCTAAAATATTAAACCTAGAAGGAATAAAATATTTTTTTTGACTTTCAGTTCTAAAAAAAAGCTTGTAAAACTCTAAAGTGATTGTATCAAATGTAAGGGAGATAGAAAAAATATGTACAAGTTGATATGAATCTCTAGAAATACCCAAAGTCGGCAACAGGTAATATAAAACAACAGACCACATTGGAGACAGTATTAAACTTCTAAGAAACGATTGTTTGTTGAAATCTTCGAATGGGGAGTCTTTATAAGCACCCCAACTTGCTCTATGTAATCCAGCAAAAAAACCGACGAAAATATATTGTAGAATCATAAGTTCTTCCATTTTAAAACAAATTGTCAATTATTGCAGTCTGTAATGCGTCCGTTGTCTTATCTGATTTAGCAAATTCTTTCTGTAAAAGTGTTAGTTCTGGCTGTGGCTCTGGTTTTTTTTGAGCATCAAGTTTGTATTGCTCCTGCACCCAAGGTAAAATTTTAGGAATTTTTTTAAAATCATGTATAAATGCATTTTTCGTAGCTGTGGAACGCAGAGCTGCCGCAGGGTGATACATAGGCAAAATATAGTTGGTTTTTCCTTCCCATTTCACTTTATGGAGTCGACCATGAACTTGGGAAATTTTTGCCTCAGGCAAAAATTTTCCCATACTAAACCGCCCTAAAGTCACAATTAATTCCGGCTGTAAAATTTCAATTTCTGTATCTAAATATTTTTTATATGCTGCTAACTCTTCTATGCTTGGATCTCTATTATCTGGAGGTCGCACCTTCACAATATTGCTAATATATACTAATTCTGGCTTAATTCCCGATTCACTTTCCAATACCGAACGAAACAATTTCCCAGATCTCCCCACAAATGGTCGTCTCTGAATTGCTTCTTCTGCTCCGGGTGCTTCACCAATAAATAAAACCTGTGCACTTGCTGGTCCTTCACCAGGAACAATATCACGAGCAATTCTTGCCAAAGGTAAATTTGGAGCATCTTGTTCAAGTTGGGCGTACAACTCTGCCAACTGATTGGCAATTTTTTGAGTATTTCTTTCCATATCAAACTCATCCTAACAGGAAATTTAATATTGTGGCAAGAAGATATTTTTGTTACTCATAGTAATGACAACTTCTGTATAGCCTTTTTCGATAATGATTCTGACTGCTTTACGCACGGCACCTTGAAGAGTTCTCTGTAAAGTACGAATCCCAGCATCATACCCAAGCGGACGAGTTACAACTCCCCAGACCTCATCGTGAATAATAAATTGTTCTGGTCGTAATCCTGCATCTTTAAGCAACCCAGGTAAAATATATTTCTTTGCAATCACGATTTTTTCTTGATCTGTGTAAGAAGGCATAGCAATCTTCTCCATACGATCCATAACAGCTGTTGCAATTGCCGTTGTATTATTTGCAGTCGCTAAGAAAATTGCATGGGACAAATTAACCGGATAATCAACATAAGTGTCTCGAAACGCATAGTTTTGAGCAGGATCAAGCAACTCAACCAAAACACCCATAATGTCTTTGTTTGCGTCTTCACTTCCTCTATCAATTTCATCAAGTAAAATAACTGGATTTCGTACGCCTGCTTCACAAATTCCCTTAATAACTCTGCCTGGTTCTGAACCTAAAATTAACCGTGAATTTCCACGCAACTCAGCTGCTGAACCCATACCACCAAAGGCAATACGTACTAGTTTTCTACCCAAAGCTTCTGCCAACGAAACAGCAAAAGTGGTTTTACCAGTACCAACCAAACCTACTAATAATAAAATTGGAGCTTTAAAATCACTTGCTGTATCAGCGTTTTGAGAACGCAATTGCAAAACAGAAACATATTCAAGAAACCGGTTTTTAACATCATACATGCCAAAATGATGCTTTTCAAAAATTTCTTTTGTTTTATTAATATCTAACGAATCTTGAGTTTCAGCCTGCCAAGGAATCTTTAAAACCCAATCAATATATTTCGAAACTTTTTCGTATTTTTCATCATAACTACCCAATGCTACGCTGCGTTCGAGTGCAACAATGTCTTTGTCAACTTTTCTACGTAACTCGTCAGGAAGCTGAGAGCTAGTTACTTTAGACTTTAGTTCTTGAATTTCTTGCTCGAGGACTTGATTATAATCACTCATTGTATTACTCTCGCTCCGTTTGTTCTTCAAGCTCTGCAAAAACTTGTTTGGTACCACTCAAAGCAGTTACTCCTGCAATTAAAAAGATAACTCCAGTAGAAAAAAGAATTAGTACATCATGAGCTCCCGTTGCTAGAAGTGTTGTTGCTGAGTTCGTTGCCGTTGCAGCACTAGTTGAGCTGGCAGAATTTGTTGCTGTAGCTGAACTTGTAGAATTAGCAGAAGTAGTCGCAGTTTGCGCTGAAACTAAACCTACATTTAAAGACATCAAAAAAATAAAAATAACTAGAAAAATAAGCTTTCTACGCATGACTCTCATTATGACTTTCTATTTGAGTAATTGTCAACAACCCAGGTTTTGCTCCAATTTTTGTAATGACCGATTCAGCATTTTTTTTACCCCAGTTACAACATTCAATCACTGTTTTACCCTTCATTTTTGCGCTCACATACCCAACTATAAATGCATCTCCTGCACCAGTTTCATCAATAGATTGCTGTGGTTGCGAAAAAAACTTGATATGATGTTTGCCATTCATATACACTTCACCACCATATTTTCCCTCCGTAACGACAATTTGTGGTATAACTCGCAATAATTCTGCCTGCATTTCTCTAATTTGTTCCCATTCATATTTATTCACAAAAAGTAAATTTACCGGAGAACGACTTAAATTTATCCCCCCATGCATCAATAGTTGCAATTCCTTATTACCAGGATTCCAAGAAAGATGTGTGTGTGCATTAAGGGCTATATCAAAAATAAACTGCAAAGTTTTCTCTTGACCAGCAAGGCTCGATAAATGCACCCATTTAGAATGAGTAATGTGTGCGGCAGGGATGTCTTTCGGATCAAGTTGAGCTGAAGCACCTCTATGAACCATAATTGTTCTTCCTCCATCTGCTCCAAGTAAGATAATCGAACCACCAGTCTTCTCATTTTTTTCTGAAACAACTAAATTTGTTGCAACACACTCTTTATGTAGTTCCTCTATAACAAAATTTGCTAAAACATCTTTACCCAACTCCGTCACAACTGCTGTACGAAAACCCATCCTTGCAAAACCAACAGCAGTATTGCTACCACCCCCGCCAGTTTGAATAATATACTCATCCACATCAATTTTTTCACCGTATGTTTGGCACAGTAAAACACCAACATCAGTTCTCTGTACCTGAAAAGATTTGGAAGTTATAAAACTATCAACAATGCTGGAACCAATCGAAATTACATCATACATGGGCAGTGTATTCTTTCATCTTTAGATTTAATTGTACGTTAAAGTAAAAGCAATTTCTATGGTCTGATTGGGAGTCCACAACGATCAGCTAAATCTTTTTCAAAGTCATCAAAAGCTTGAATCATTTCTTTTTCATCTCTAACAATCTTATAAATTGTTTTTTCTTTCTCACCAATAAAGAAATGATCATTAATAACTTTCATTAGTTCATGCCAAAAATCGCCATACAGAATAATTGGTTTATGGTTTCCGTAGTACAAATGTGCCAAGAGCCATGCAGTTGCCCATTCACTGAGGGTCCCTGTCCCTCCTTGCATACAAACAAATGCATCTGCATGTTCCATCAAACCAAACATACGTTCGACATAATTTGCAGTTTTGATTTCTTTATCAACCATATTTTCATGAAATCTACCTTCAAACTCAGGCATATCTTTTGGATAAAACGTTACTGCAATAGTTGTCCCACCAGCAGATTGAGCACCTTTGGTTGCTGCATCCATAACACCTGGACCACCACCATCAACAACAACCTTATCATGGTATGCTAAATACCGCGCAATATTAAACGTTTCTTGATACAGAGGGTGATTTTCATCCACATCGGCACTACCAAAAATTGCCACATTTTTTATCGTACAGTGTAGATTTGGCGCCGGAATCTTAATTTGAGTCTTCATCATTACAACACCTCCGTTTCAAGATCTTGAAATGCTTCTGCAAACTCTCGTGCTTTCCATAATGCACTGCCAACTCCTACTGAAGTCACCCCATATTCTTGTAGCTTTACTATTGTTTCTTGATTTACTCCACCATCAACAATTACCTCAATATTTAAATCTTTTTTTTGTAAAAATTCACGGAGTTCACTGAGCTTCTTAAATATTGACTCATGCAACTCCTGACCCTGGAATCCTGCTTCAATACCCATAAGTTGAATACAGTTAATTCTGTCCCACTGATCCAATTGAACTTCTGAAATTGGAGTAAACAGGTTGAGTGAGAACCCTGCTTGCCAGCCATATCTTCTCACTTCATCAACAAATAACTCTTGGCTACTCATTTGCTCAATTTGCCCAATTACACATCTTACAGGCAGTTCATCCATGTGATCGATAATTTCTCTGACAAAGTCAATTGGTTCCTGAGTTTGAATGTGAAAATCAATTTCCATATCTCCGAACTCCATCCCAACCAAATCTGAAGGAGCAACTGTAACGTTCTCTGCGAAATATCCATCAATAATATCTACTTGTACAGTACGAACTAGACCACTTTCATTACACAAATCAAGCTGTTGTTGAACTAGATCAAGTTGGTCAGTTAAAATTGTTGGATATATGTTCATAATGCTTTCTCATCTTCAAAATTCTTAATCTGAGCAATTCTTCGTTCATGCCTAGTTTCCTTTTTGTATTGAGTTGTTAGAAACACCCACACAATTTCTTTTGCTCTCTCTTTAGAAATCCAATCACCAGAAAGTGTGATTATATTTGCGTTGTTGTGTTCTTTAGCATGCAACGCGCTTTTTTCATCAAAAATTGCTACTGCCCGAGCACCAGCTACTTTGTTGGCAGCAATTGTCACTCCACCGGAAGATCTACAAATTATAATTCCGACTGCCTCAGGTTGTGTTATTTGGGACTCCATCCCAACAACTCGCTGAGCAACTCCAAATGCTACTTGAGGGTAGTCATCTGTAGGATCAAAATTATGTGCTCCCACATCCTCAACTTGATATAACTCTTTTTGCAGCCACTCTTTGAGAACCTGTTTTTGTTCAAATCCACCATGATCACTGCCAATGACAATTATCGGTTTTTCCATGCCTCTATCTTTACATGAAAATGGTACTTTAATCAAGAGAAGTATAAACAAAGCCCGAATTAAGGTTGCAAGTTCATTTGAGAGTTGTTAAAGACTACAACACATACGACAAGTTATGCAAAGTTTCAGAAGATAGAGCTATGAGTGACGAAAAGAATCCGTACTAATGCATAGTTGCCCAGTAACTAATAATAGCGATAATACTACCAATAGGTAACACAAGCCATAACTTTTTAAGTGCTTCTGCTAGGGCAGAATAGGTTTCTTCCGTTGTTTCTCTATGCACTCTTTTGTGAAATTCTTTTGGAACTGCAACTGCGTTTTGTTGAGATTTTATAGCTTGTCTGGGTACTCCACGTTTTTTAGCCTCATGTACTGGCAAAATGTGATGAACTTCTAATCTTGTTGTTGGTTGAGCAGGATTTTTCGTGTGCCACCTCATTAGCTCTTGTTGTATAATCCTATCATCAAACTCATAACCTTTTCTGCTTTTTTTGCTCATTTGATTTGGCTTGTATTATATCCCAATTGGGGTTTCTTTCTAAATTCAACCATTGGTCTACCATCAGCAAGATAATATTCAGCACGAAAATCATGATCATTGTAAGTATCTAGCTGTTGAAGCATTTCTTGTAAGCGGTTTTGTTCTGATAGTAGTTCTCCCATCATTTGAGCAATAGACATCTTAAACTCAAACTCTGAGATACGTACTTCTTTTGGTTGTTCTTGTTCTTGTTCTTGTTCTTGTTCTGCTCTGTTCATTATAGTGTTTTCTCAATTATATCATCACTAAACCATGGAAAGGGTACTTTAATCAAGAGAAGTTACGATCAACATACCTTTCATACCCATCTGTCTGTGTTGTCCAACACTACAGTAGTACTCATAGGTACCTGGTTTATCTGTAGGAATTTCAAGCTCCATAGTTGAACCAGCTTTAATCATTCCTGAGTTTACTGCTAATTCATCAATCACAAAGTCATGAAAACCTTTGCTGTTCATTACTGAGACAGTAAGTTTTTCGCCTTGTTTTACTCTGATCTCTTTGACATCAAATGTAAAATCATCTGCAACAACCTCAGTAACTGTGCCTTCTACCATTGCTGTTTCTGGTTCTGTTGTGTCTGCGGTTTCAGTAATTTCATCCCCAGTTGTTGGTGCTACCTCTTCCCCAGTCGTTTCTTGAATCTGCGTCTCCATTGGCCCTTCTGGAGGAAGTTGTTGACCATTTTGATTGAAAAACATGTATCCAACAATAACTACTACCGGTACTAATACAAGCGCCATATGTTTAGGTTGCATGTATTACCTTTCTCACGTGTCTAGGCACGCAGGTAATTATTACTAATAATCCAACTAATTCTAATATCCAAGTTCAGCCCTCGCCTCTGCGGTCATCATATCTACCATCCATGGAGGATCAAATGTAAGTTCAACATCAATGTCCTTTTTAAGATCAATTCCCTCAAGATCATTAAGTTGTGAAAGCACCATCTCTCTAAACACACCTGCTAAAGGACAACCAGGAGTAGTGAGCGTCATCAAGATGTGAATTTTTTGTTGTGAACCAGCTTGTGTTTGAACTGTAGAGATTGTTACATCATACACAAGCCCCATACTGACAATATCAATATGTAGCTCTGGATCAATCACTTTTGATAAACACTGATAAATATTTTCCTTGGTTGGTTTCATACTACACAACATAATAATTGTATTTACATAAGAAAGCAACCGTTAAAAATTCGGATTCTCAAACTGCTGTGATTAAAATACAAAAAAACCCCTCGAGAATTTCTCAAGGGGTCTTCCTAAAACAATCTAAGGATTATTTGCCTGATCTCTTTAAGACAGGCATATTTGTTCTTTTAGTTTCCATGACTTCATAGCCTGCTGGAACTGCATCTAATGCACCTGGTCTGACATCTCTTGCAAAGAAGTAGATTCTTTGAACTCTACCATTCTTAAGAGTTACTTCTTTGGTGTGCAAGTAATATACTTGACCCTTTGCATTGGTGTATGAGAAAGCGTTTGCTGCCATACTAATACTCCTTTTCTTTTGCCCCTAGGGGCTTCAAATTCTTACTTTTAATACTGGATACGTCAAAGTATCTTTTTTTAAGCTTATCACACTCGGCAAGCACTTCAAGAAGCAAATTACAGTTATTATGCTTTGCCTTGTACTATCTTAATTTAATTCTTCTTTTAAAACCTCAACTTGGAGGTCAGCTGCTGACTCAATTGTTCCTCTTAAAACATACTCTTCATTTGCTGTTGCTGCATCCGTACTCTCGCTGACAATCATCTCGAATGGAAGCAGTTCACTTGGAAGAGCTGCCGATCCGATATATCCACCCTTACCTTCAGTGAGGGTAAAGACTTCTCTCATAGCAGTACCATCTGTTGAACGAAGCCACACGTGATATTCAGTTTCTGGAGCTGGCAAATTTGCCAAAACTGAGAATCTAACCTTATCATCTTTAAGCTCATACCTTACAACTCCATTATTTTCTGGATTTTCTGCTGTGAGCGCAGCACTTTCGTAATCACCAACACCTTTGATTGAGTTAACCATTTCTTCTTGACTAAGGTTCTCAATTTCAACGCCTTCGCCAAGTAAGGCATATTCACTTCTCTCAGCACGAAGGGTGTACCATCTGAAAACTAAGAGAAAAACTACTCCTAAAACTATTAGTGGAAAAACATACGGTGTGTATTTTTGCATTCTGCCCTGTTCCTGTTTCTTGTACTTTAATCTAGTTATAGTTATACGTTATAACAAGATTTCGTCAAGTGGATTAATTACTTAATACGGATTCTACAGTTACGAGTAACTGAGGGGCAGTTGTTTTGATTCCATTGACATAAAAAGTTGGTGTAGAGTTTACCCCAAGCTGTGTGCCTGATGAGACGTCTAAGTTGACTAAATCTGCAATAGAATCATCTTTCATTTTCTCTAAGAATTGTGTCTTGTCAAGACCTAACTCGACAGCGTAGTCTGCAAATGTATCTTTGAGCTTACTTCTATCTGTAATATTTGACCAAGTTTGTTGTTCAGCAAATAGTTTGTCATGCATTGGCCAAAACTTTGGTTTGTCAAAACTTGCAACTACTTCTGTAGCAATTGCAGCAAGACGAGCATTAGGATGAATTGAATCAAGTGGGAAGTGTCTATAGATAACCTGAATTCTACCAGGATATTTTGCTTTGACTTGTTCTACTGCTGGAAGTGCTGCTTTACATGCTGGACATTGAAAGTCTGAAAACTCAACAATTGTAACAATTTCTTGGTTTTCTGAAGATCCTGCGCTGTTTGTGGCAGTTTGAGCACCTGGGGTCGATTCTGAAGTTACCTCAGTAGTATATGCATGGCGCGCATCACCTATTGCGAGGGTCTGGTCAACTATCTGTTGCCCTTGGTCTGTAGTTTGAGTTCCACTTGAAGAAAAAAGTGCGACAGCAACTATTAGGATAAGCGTGCCGACTATTGTACCAAGTAAAAGTGGGATGTTTTTCATAGTTCTATCCTTAGGACGTGCAACCTTCTATTTTGTACAGGGTTCTAGCATACCATATTTGATGTCCGTGCCAAGTATGTATTACGAAGGGTAGTATATACTAAAACTGATTACCCCTTTGGCCAAACCTGTTCACCAGTTTCAGTATCGGTAACAATAATTGCATTTGTTGGACAGCTTTGTGCAGCCAACAACTTCTCTTCATCTGTATTACCATCTTGGCTGACTACCATTGCAATATTCTGTTCGTCAAGTTTGAACACATTAAACGCAATAGCCTCACAAGAACCTGCACCTATACATTTTTCTCGTATAACTTCGACTTTATACTTACCGATTTGTTTTGTGTGAGTTTTACCATCAGCACTTACCTGTACGTTATCATTCATACTTTTCCCTTTCTTCTTTATATTGGTACTAAAAAAACTTTTCAAAGTGAATATTTTCTGTTGCGACACCTTTACCCTGCAATAACGCGGTGACTTCCTCGATCATTTTAGCATTTCCACATAAATAATAGGCAGCATTAATTGGGATTTGGTGAATATTTAAACAATCTGTAACCCTCCCACGACAAAGTGGCCATTCTTCAATTGCTCGAGAAATTACTGGATGAAATTTGAAATTACTGAAACTCTCAGCCAAACCTTGAAATTCATCAAGCCAGAACAATTCCTCTACAAACCGCATGCCCCAATACAAAGTCATTGGTCTACGCTCAGTACCCTCTTGCAACATTGACATAATCATTGATTTAAATGGTGCAATGCCCGAACCAGTCGCGACAAAAACCAATTCTTCTTCTGTGCCACCAGGTACAAACACAAACCTACCCATAGGACCCATGACATCAACTTCTTGTCCAATCTGCAACCCCGCCAAATATTGGCATCCTACTCCACATGGCGTATGGTCTAACAGCAACTCAAATGCATCTTTATTTTCAGGTTTACTGGCAATTGAGTAACTACGTCTATCACCGGTAGCATCTACAACAATTGAAACATATTGACCAGGATCAAACTCCATTATATGTGGCTGAACCAGACCAAATGAATATTGAGTAAATTTTTCATTAAATACTAGCTTATCTGTAAGAATTGCCTTCATTTGTTGTGGTTTATTCATAATTCCTTTTTTATTTCAATTTTTGTATATTCCTGAAGCCAGTTCCTACCATACCATAACCCTATGGCCAATTTTGCTAAAGCTTGGTATTCTTCTGTCCTATCAACAAAACCCTTTGTTGTAATTCCAATCATCCCTTGTTTTTTGCGAACGTCAGATTCACCTACAATTTGCGAAATAACAGGGCCCATTTCACCACCTTTTTTAATTTGTTCTGCGACTACATCTGGGACTTTGAATCGAGCTCCATTTGCAAATTCCATAAACCCTGTTTTATCTACAACCACCACCCAAACTGTTGACCACATTTGACCCTCATCATCTTCAAAAACACCACCTTCAAGACCAACTCCAAGCACTTGATCTTCTGAGAAAGTAATCCCGTTGTTCTCATGTTTTTTGAGTCCTTCGGAGAGGGAGGCTTTTGCCCTATTCATGGCTCCAGTTTTTGTTTCTATATCACTTTTCGGTTGCTCTGAAATACCACTAGGCACATCAAAACCCTCAACAATTACATCCGGCCAAGTCTCGCTAGTAGCACCAACCACAGCATTTATTTTCACAGGATTATGTGAGCCAACAAAAATATGCATACAACAAGAAGTGTAACAAATTAGCTCAAGATTTGGAATTGGAAAATGTTTGATACTAAACAAAAACTTAGATGATTTTCTTAACAGCAGATAATCCTAAGATCAAACACTTCACCCGCCCCACAGAAATTTCTGGCAAACCAAGTTCTTCTAAGATTACTTCCTGGGAAAGTTCCTTGATTTTGGTGACTGGATATCCCTTAATCTTCTCTGAGAGAACACTCATAGATGCCTGAGAAATAATACAACCATGCCCTTTCCATTTGATGTCCGCTATTTTAGTTTTATCATCTGAAAGTTTTACGGACACTGTGATTACATCACCACAACTAGCATTAAATTGAGTTGTTGTAACATCGGCATTAGCCAAATCACCAAAGTTGTTAGGATTTTTTGCCTCGTCTAGAAGGTCTTCATGATAGAAGTTGCTCATTGGCTTTAATGTAAGCCCTTATAAAAGGACTTCTTTTACCTTTCCTAATGCTTGTACCAAAATGTCTATATCTGATCTAGAGTTGTATACCTGAAAACTTGCTCGAGTTGTAGCTACCCAGTTTTGCGAAGTATGTAGCGGCATTGTGCAATGATGGCCAGATCGTACCGCAACACCTTGGCTATCCAGAACTTGTGCTACGTCATGCGCATGCACACCTTCATACAAAAAAGAAACTGAGCCAACTCTGTCTGGATTTTGAGAATCGCGATTGAGGTTTGGTGTGTTTTCATAATTTGGACCAACAATAACTATATTTTCAACTTTTGCCAATTCTTGTAGTGCGTAATTCACTAACTCAAGGTCGTGTTCCAAAACTTTTTGCATCCCTAAATTTTGTAAATATTCGCATGCCGCAGTCAGGCCAACTGCAGAAGCTACATCTGGTGTTCCTGCTACAAATCGCTCACTTAAATCATCATGAAAAGTTGTATGTAATTCGTGTACTTCAGAAATCATGCCGCCACCAAACAGCCAAGGCTGCATCTCCCCAGTTTTTAATAGCTCTTCACTAACCAAAAGGCCACCAATCCCCATCGGGCCCAACATTTTATGGCCAGAAAAAGCGTAAAAATCTACCCCAAGTTTGGCAAAATTGACTGGCATATGAGGGGCGGATTGCGCGCCATCTACCAAAATTCTAATCTGAGGATTGGCGCGCCTCACCAATTCCACCACTTTTGTAACCGGCACAACACTGCCTAAAGCATTAGAAACATGAGGCAATGCCAATAGCTTAATTTTTTGAGAAAATTGTTTGAGAACTGATTCTAGGTGAATCAAATCAAGCGTACCAGCTGTGGTAATCCTTACAAAAATGAGTTGTGCTTGTTTGCGCTTGGCAAGTTCCTGCCACACAACAATATTTGAATGGTGATCAAGTGTTGTCACAACAATCACGTCCTGAGCTACAACGTTTTGCTCACCCCATCCGTATGCAACTCCATTGATTGCTTCTGTTGTGTTACGAACAAAGATTAATTCTTGTTTTTTTGCTCCAAAAAAGTGGGCAATTTTCTGCTTACTTTGCTCAAATAAGTTTGTGCTTTCATCAGAAAGCGTATGAACTCCACGATGCACGTTGGCAACATGGTTTGTGTAATACTCTGTGATTGCTGAAATAACTGATTGAGGCTTTTGGCTTGTTGCAGAATTATCAAGGTACATCAAATCATTACCATTTATTTTTCTTGACAAAATAGGAAAATCAGCTTTTATTTTTTGTGAATCAAACATGAAGTATATTGTAACATCTGGAAGCAAGTTTTTACTTGATTCAAAATTAAATTTTCAAAAACCCCTCAATAATCAAGTCCTCAGCTTGTTTTTTTGGGAGACCACGAGACATTAAATAAAAGAGTTGTTGTTCTGGAATCTGCGAAACACTAGCTGCGTGAGAACATTTCACATCATCAGTTAAAATTTCCAGTTCTGGAACAGCTTCTGCAGTTGCTTGATCAGAAAGCAGCAAAATGCGCTCGGTTAAAAATGAATTACTCGCACCGCAATCTTTTGCAATAATAATTCTGCCAAAAAATCTGATCTTTGACTTATCACGCCCTACACCTTTTAATGTTGTATTTGCCAAAGTATTTTTTGCTTTGTGGTGAATGGTGATATTCACATTAATATTTTGCGAATCTTCAGCTAAAAAAGCACCACTCACTTCGGCTTCTGCGCCCTCACCAACCAATTCAACCAAATACTCACCTGGCTCTGTAATTTTAATTGTTTCTTTTTGGTTTTTTTCTATTGTATAAATTTTCATTCTTCTTTTTTCTTCTGGGCAGTATTGGATGTTGATTATGTATATTTAAGCAAAAAGAGTTCGTATAAATAAACGAGTTGATTCGGACCGAAGGTTCGCAACGAGTAATTTATACAACTTTTTTGCTATTAAAAGTAATCATTACCCAATACTTCCCTCCATCTCATGATCAATCAACCTATTCATTTCAACCGCATATTCCAACGGTAGCTTTCGCACTAAATCATCAATGAATCCATTAACAATCAGTTTTTTTGCCTGCTCCTCAGAAATACCACGACTCATTAAATAAAAAAGTTGATCATCTCCAATTTTAGAAACAGAAGCTTCATGAGAAACCTCAACTTGTTTATTAAAAATTTTATCAATTGGGTAGGTATCTGAGCGTGATAAAGGATCAAGTAACAACGCGTCACAAATAACTGTATTTTTGCTGTGATGAGCATTTGGACCAATATTAATCAGACCACGATAACTTGTTCTCCCACTCCCTTTACTAATTGATTTAGCCATAATTGTCGAACTCGTATATGGAGCTAAATGTATTGCTTTTGAACCCGTATCTTGATGCTGACCAGATCCTGCCATTGCCATAGAAAGAGCCTCTCCTTTTGCACCCTTGCCTGCTAAAACAAATCCGGGATATTTCATTGTAAGCTTTGAACCCATATTGAAATCAGTCCAAACCATTTCACCTTCTTCATCGACATATGCGCGCTTAGTTACCAAGTTGTAAATATTTTTATACCAATTTTGTACCGTAGTATATTGGCACCGCGCGCCTTTTTTGACATAAATTTCAACTACTGCCGCGTGCAGTGAGCCAGTTGAAAAACTTGGAGCGGTGCAGCCTTCAATATAATGTACACTTGCCCCTTCATCAACGATAATTAACGTTCTCTCAAATTGCCCAGCATTTGGAGCATTAATTCTAAAATATGTTTGCAGCGGCATTTTTACATGCACACCCTTTGGAATGTACACGAATGAACCACCAGACCAAGTTGCTGTATTAAGTGCTGAAAACTTATTATCACCAAAAGGAATAACTCTATTAAAATACTCTTTTACCAAGTCTGGATATTGAGCTAATCCTTCATCCATAGACAAAAAAATGACGCCATCTTTTGCCCAGACATTTTGTAGTGAACCATAAATAACTTCACTATCGTATTGTGCTTTCACACCAGCCAAAACCTCTCGCTCTGCTTTTGGAATTCCCAATCTATCAAAAGTAGCCTTTACTTCCGCAGGAACGTCATCCCAGGTTTTTCCAGCTTGATCAGTTGGACGCAAATAATAACGAATTTTGTCATAATCTATTGATAATAAATCACCACCCCAACTTGGCGTTGGTTTTGCAATAAATGCCTTATACGCTTCAAGTCGTAATTTAAGCATCCATTCTGGTTCATTTTTAATTGCGGAAATTTCTTTGACAACATTCTCATTAAGTCCAGGCTTTATAATGTGTGCATAGGTATCTGTTGAGTACGAAAAACCGTATTCATAAGAATCAATCTCACTACTTTCAAAATCGCTGGTCTTTTTCTGTGCAAAACGGGACATATTATGTTTATATTTGGATCTTAGATAGCTGCCCTTATCACATCCTTGATAAATTCACCTTTTTTATTTCCAAAATCGTACTCATTTAATTCATCAAAAGTTACCCATTTATGATTGATATGTTCATCACTTAACTGCACCAAACTTCTCTCAAAATCATCTGGCAGCTCAACTTTCCATCCGGTAATAATGCTATACACCTCACTACTTGCTTCAAAAAAAGTTCTGAATAAGACCATGTTCTCAAAAGTGAAATGTTCATCAAAAACTGTTATGCCTGTTTCTTCTAAAATTTCTCGAGCAATATCTTTTTGATGTAAATTTTCTTGATTTTGGGCCGCTCCATTAGAGTTAATTATTGCTTCTGGCCATTCTGAATTTCCACCAGGCAAATCCCAACACAATGGGCGTGACTTTGCTTGTTCGTTTCTTTGTAGAATTAAAAACTTGCCGTCATGGATCAAAACAGCTTTTTGTAGTAGTTTGACATTTGCTTGTAACATCTTAACTTTCTGCTACCAAATTTTTATAGCCATCTTTTTCTAATTGATCAACCAGCTCCTCACCTCCACTTTGTATAATCTTACCTTTCACCATAACATGCACAAAATCAGGTTTGAGATACTCTAAAATCCTCTTGTAGTGAGTGATAACAAGTACACCAGTATTATATTTTTCGATCACGGTTTTGACACCTTTAGCAACTTTTTTAATTGCATCAATATCTAGACCAGAATCTGTTTCATCTAGGATTGCAAACTCTGGTTCTAGCAATGCCATCTGTAAAATTTCTAGTTGTTTTTTTTCTCCACCAGAAAATCCTTCATTTAATCCTCGATTTAAAAAATCTACATCAATATCTAATTCTTTAGCTAAACCTTGCAAATGTTTTCTAAAATCAATGACTTTTTTGAACAACTTTTCTGGTTGATCCTTAAAACGAGCTTCATATGCCAATTTTAAAAAGTTCTGCACACGAACCCCTGGAACTTCAACAGGATATTGGAATGCTAAAAATAATCCTTTTTGTGCACGCTCATCTGGAGATAATTCTAAAATTTTATTTTCATTCATGGTTACTGAGCCACCAGTGACCATATAATCGGGGTGTCCCGCTAGTGTTGCAGCTGTTGTGGATTTTCCTGAGCCATTTGGGCCCATAACCGCATGCACTTCGCCCGAACTAACAGAAAGGGTGATTCCTTGTAAAATTTGTTTGTCTTCTATAGAAACATGAAGATCGTTTATGTTGAGTAAATTTTTTGCCATAGCTACCCTCTATTTTAACTGTTGGGAGGGTTTTATTCTAACATGAAACTAGGTTTCTACACCTAGTAAAGCAAAACCCAACCTTATTTCCGCCCTAATGTTGTCTCGTGTGTCTAACCCTTCAATTTCATCTAACCCAAACCAAGCAATTCCATCCGTCTCTTCTTCATTTTGTAAAAAATCAACACCCGCTACTGGTCGCAACATATACAAAAATCCAAGGTGTTGTTCACAACCACGCTTCCAAACTTTTGTGGGCAATCTTTTTTCTGGAGTTTCAGAATTTAAACGCAGGGTATAACTCTCTTCGTTGACCCAGTGCAAGTTTGTAGTGATTGGATTTGGTTCAAACCCTAAATTTTTGTCATACGGAAAAGCATTTTTATTTCCACTCAAATCAAAAGCTTCGACCCGTATTCCTGTCTCTTCAAAAAATTCTCGTTCTGCTGCCTCATGTGGTAACTCACCTTCATCAATATGACCACCAGGATTTAACCAAATTCTAAGTTTTTTATGCTTAACTAGGAGTACTTTACCTTCATGAATTAACATACCACCAGCGGTATAACAAAGTTTTGGTGCCTGAGCACCTTTGAGAGAATTGTGTTCAAAATTATCGTTCATATATATGGATTATACCTGAAAAAGTTCTTAAAAAGAAATTATTTATTCAAATAACCTAAATTAAACTCATCTGGACGCCAGCGTCTCTTTTTGGGGTAAAACTAAAATCAACCGGGCACTCAATCAACCGATTCCACTTATTTTTAAACTTCACATGACCTTTTTGGAGACCATAATCATACACATCACGAGTCACAGTTACATCTTGCAAACAATATTTTTCAAGTTTGTCCCACTGCTTTGTGTTGTAATACTTGATTGCATCTAATCCATCGCCAGATTTCCCAATTCCTAAGGTTTCTTGGGCAACTGCATCAAGGCTAATCCTATGCCCAGCACTTTCTTTAATTTTTAACAATAAATCCAGTGTGGGAATTTTAGTAATGTCAGCACTGTAATATGGCACAAAAGTCTGCATATCAAAGTTATCAACATTAAACCCAATAACTAAATCAGCTTTTTCTAACAAAGGAAATAGTGTTGGTAAATCTTTTTCCCAATAGCTACGCATTTCACCTTTACCACTATTTCCTTCACGAATACAAACCCCGACAAAAGAAATTCCCAATCTATCAGGAAAAAAACCTCCGACCTCATCAAACGTTTTTTTTGTTTCTACATCTAATATTAATTGAAGCACAACTGCTCACTTTCTAAGTTTTGAGTATCTGCCACAATATCTTGTGTATACAACAGAAACGTACCAAGAGAACTATAATAACGAACTAGAAAAAACTTGTCTAGAACACCAACGCTATCAAACCGCAGCGTCGTATCGTTTTTCAACTTCTGCCCAGTTTACTACATTCCAAAATGCCGTTATATAATCTGGTCTTCTGTTTTGGTAATGCAAATAATACGCATGCTCCCAAACATCAAGGCCAAGAATTGGGGTTTGCCCTACAGAAAGTGGACTATCTTGATTTGCCGTTGAAGTTATTGCCAATTCACCGTTCTCATCGACAACAAGCCACGCCCACCCAGAACCAAAACGCTTTGTTGCTGCCTCTGCAAAGGCCAATTTAAATGCATCAAAACTCTCAAATTTAGAAATGATTTCTTCTTTCAACACACCTGTTGGTTCATCACCACCATTTGGCGAAAGATTTGCCCAAAACAAATTGTGATTATAAAACCCACCACCATTATTAATCACAGCTTGGCGAATACTTCCAGGAATTGCCTCCAAATCTGATAAAATTTCTTCAATTGTGAGTGCTAATAGATCATCCTGACCCTCAAGTGCAGTATTTAAGTTATTAGTATATGCTTGATGATGCTTGGAGTAATGAATTTCCATTGTTTGCGCATCAATGTAAGGTTGCAATGCATTAAATTCATATTGTAGTTTTGGTAATGTAAACATATTTTTCCTTTAATATTAATTTTTATTTTTCTTGGATTCTCTGCCAAATAAATTGAGAACTTCCTCAATTAAGTAACTAATAAATGCATAGACAAACATTGCAAACAAAGTTGTAAATTCAATTACAAATCTACCACTAATGCTTGGGGTTGGAAACGCGTATAAAAATGGAGTCAACAGTGGTTGTGTATTTTCATAAATAAACGTAACAAATGATGCATGTGAATTTGCACCCAAAAATTTGAGTACAAATCGAAACATGAGTAATATACCAACAAGTGAGAAAATAAGTACGCTGAAATTTTTTAGTAATTTACCCATGCATTCCTCCACATAAAAGTTAACCATATATAACAAACTAAGTCAATTATTGTATGAAAATTAAAAAAGTGTAGAGCTAATTTACAGCTATTTGCTCACTCGCAATTCTCACAGCTTCAATTGTTTTGTCGCGAATTTCTGTTTTAATAAACTCCTCCTGTTCAGGACCTTGATCTAGTTTGGATAACTTCTGCGTAGTATCGCTTCCTACCCAAAATGGATCCCCTGCCATAAAACCTACTGCACCACTATCAATACATGCCCTAAGATTTTGTTTAAATGTTTCATAGCCAATTTCTCGGGCATTATAAATCCAAGGGGTATCAAGTTCTGCAGTAAGAGTTACAGCAGATAAAGTGTTTCCAAAATATTCTAAAGCAAAAATGTCACAAGTATTAGAAAACTCTCTGGCAGATTGTAATTGCGCTTCTAATAAAATTTCTTGGGTTGGTTGTTCTGATGCAGGATGATACACCATGAGTTCAAGCAACAAATCTATGTTTTCATATTTGCAGTAATCATATATTTCCGCCACAAACTGTTTTTTTCGCATCGCTTCTGGTTCGTTAGGATGATAAAAAAGCTCAAGCTTTGCAACTGCATAATTATTACTTATATGCTCAATTCCCCAGTTATCTGCCAATCTTGGTAAAGACATCGGGTCTAACGCATCTGCTTTTTTTTCAAGCGAGAGCAGTAGGCCTGTTCCATTTGTTTTTTTAGAAATTATTGAAAAATCAAAGTCGGGATCAACTATCACTCCAGAAACTTCTGCCGAGAGATATTGCATCATTTTGCCTGTGACAAACGAAAGGTGTTCTTGATGCTCGAGATGGTCAATATCAAGACCAATTACCTCAGCTAATGTTGCAATTCTTGAAAAATCCAACAATGAAAAAATCCCCTTAGTATTCTGGATATTTTTGAGTTTCATGTCACTTGAGTATGACGTAAAAAAACTAGGTTTTCAATGGAAACTAAAACAGCCCCAAAGTATGGGGCTGTTTCTATTTTCTTTTTCAGAAAAGTTTTTAGT
>CAZZDG010000011.1:0-27075 GCA_964652415.1 uncultured Pseudomonadales bacterium
CAGATATCAATGACTTCATCTTTTTGTTTCCGAATCTGCTTTTAGCAGGCTATATCCTCAGCACTTTAAATATTTCGGTTAATTTTTGGAGTACTGTTTGGTATATTGTCTTGGTTCTCAATGCTATTTTAATTGCTACAGCACTTCATATCCTTGTTTTAGTCGTTGGAATCTTAACTACTGAAGTTGATGGCATAATATGGATCTACCGCGATTTGAGCTATATGGGGCGCTTTCCTGTCAGTATTTACATGGAGCCCCTCCGTTTTGTTTTATTTTTCCTGATACCAATTGGAATGATGACTACAGTTCCAACTGAAGTATTTTTGGGAATCAATCCTAGTTATAACATTTTTTGGGCATTTGCTGTTGGGTTTGGGAGTTTATTTGTTAGTTTAAAATCCTGGAACTGGGCATTAAAACAGTACTCTAGTACAGGGAGTTAACAAAAAAAGCCCCCGATTCTTCGAGGGCTTTTCCAATTTTGATTTCTTGCAATATCTGCAAACCATCCCAAACCTTAACGTTTTGGAGATTGTCTACTTCTTCTTGCTTTACCACCCATACCAATTTTTCTGGTTTCTTTCATTCTATCGTCACGGGTAAGTAATCCAGCTGGTTTCAGTAATACCGTGAAATTTGGATCATATTTGACCAAAGCTCGAGCAATACCATGAAGCATAGCTTCTAACTGTGCTGAGTATCCAGATCCTGAAACTTTAACACTGACAGTAAATTTACCTTTTGTGCCAGTCAGTTCAAATGGGACGTTATATCTTGAAGCAACATTTGGAACTGTGTTGAAATATTGACCAACGACTTTGCCATTTACAACAAAATCACCTGTTGATTCAAATAATCTCACACGAGCGGTAGCTACTTTTCTTCTTCCAACTGCTTCAATGTATTTTCCAGTTGGCATTGTAACCACACCAGCAGCTGCTTGAACTCTTGGAGTAACTTTTTTGGTTTTTGTAATTTTTTTAACAACTTTTTGAGCAGTTGTTTTCTTTTTTGTTAATTTTAATGCCATATTATTTACTTGCTCCTAATTGACTTGTGTGTTTGTGTTCACTACCTGCATACACTTTTAATCGTGACATTCTTGGATCTTGAAGTTTGTTTTTAGGAAGCATACCTTTAACAGCGTTCTCAATAATTCTCTCTGGATTTAAAGCTCTAGCTTTTGCTAAGTTTTGACTTTTTAATCCGCCTGGGAAGTTTGAATGTCTGTAATACATTTTGTCTTCTTCTTTGTTTCCGGTAACAGCAACTTCTTTTGCATTAATAACAATAACAAAGTCTCCACTATCAATATGAGGTGTGTACTCTTTTTTGTTTTTGCCAATTAATTTGGTTGCAACTTCAGTAGCTACTCTACCTAAAATTTTACCTTTAGCATCAACTACGTGCCACTCTCTTTTAACATCAGCTGCTTTTTGTGTGTATGTTTTTTGCATGATTATTTAGTCTCCTTTTTAACAGCTTTTTTAGCTGCGACTTTCTTAACAGGAGCCTTTTCAACAGGTTCTTTCTTTGCTGAAACAACTTTTTCCTCAGTTTTTGCTACAACTTTTTTAGCAGTTGTGACATTTTTGAGTGTTCCGACAGTTGCTGGCATATTTACTAAACTCAACTCAACCATAGCAACGTTGTCGCCACGTCTGACACCAAGTTTTGTGATACGAGTAAAGCCAGAAATACGATCTGTAAATACTGGAGCAATTCTGCTCACTAATGTGTTTACAACATCTCTCACGCCAAAGAATCTGTGTAAAATTCTTCTGGTAGCCATTGAATCAACTCTAGCTTTACCGATAAGTTTGTCGGCAATTCTCTTGGTTTCTTTTGCTTTAGCTTCTGTGGTAACTATTTTACCTTCTTCAACTAAACCACGAACCAAACTCTTAAAAAGTGCTTTTCTGCTCTTTGAGTCTCTATTAAATTTTTTGATACTTCTTCTATGTCTCATGACCTGTTATATCGAATCTATGGCAGATTACTCGCCTAAAGATACGCCTTTCTTTTGAAGAGCCGCATCGATTAACACGACACTCTTACCACCCAAGTTTTTAACTTTTGCGATTACATCTCTTGGAGCGCCAGTTAAGTCGCCAACAGTCTTGAATCCACCTTTACGAAGTGCATTTGCAATTCTGGTAGGAAGATCAAGTTCTTCAACAGTAAGTCGTAAAACTTCTGCTTCTTCTGGTGATAATGTTTCTTCAACTTCTTCTACTTCTTCAACTACTGGATCATATACTTGAACAAACTGTCGAGCTAAAATACGTGCAGCTTGTTTGACAGCTTCAAGTGGTGAAATTGAACCATTGGTTTCAACTTCCATAACTAATTTATCAAAGTCAGTTCTTCTTCCAACACGAGTTTGTTCAACCTTGTATGAAACTTTGATAACTGGTGAATATAACGCATCTAAAACAATCTCACCAACAGTATTAACATTTCTTTCGTCTGCTAATACATAGCCAACTCCAGATTCAATCGTCATTTCTGCTATTAATTTTTTGCCTTTAGCAACAGATGCAATTGGTTGGTTTTTGTTGATGATCTCAAAACCTGCTTCACATTCAATGTCACCTGCAGTAACTTCTGCTGGACCAGTAACTGATAAACGCAACACACCTTTTTCTGAAGTTGCAGCTTTTACCTTAACTTGTTTAACATTTAATGCAATTTCTAATACATCTTCAGTTAAACCATCAACTGTTGAAAATTGGTGATCTGCACCTTCTATTCTCAAACTAGTGATTGCTGTACCTGCTAAAGAACTTAATAGAACTCTTCTTAACGCATTACCAAGTGTGTGGCCATATCCATTCTCAAGTGGATCAATGACAACAGTTGCTTTGGTAGCACTAGCAGCAACTTCCACAATTTGGAAGGTTGGGTTCATACTGGTGATTGAGTTTGTATTGTGACTCATATTTTTTTCCTTTGTTTCTCCTCCTTTGGTTTCCCAAAGAATCTGTATCTGGTATTTACTTTATACTTTATTATTTCCTTATCTTGAGTAGTACTCAACTACTAATTGTTCTGCAATTGCTTCTGATATGTCAGTTCTTTCAGGAAGTCTTGCAATTTTTGCAGCACCACCTTTTTGTTCTAACCAAGAAACACTTGAGACACCTTCTTTTATTGCTTCTGCAGCATGTGGAACTTTCGCACCACTTGTTGAGAGAGTAATAACATCATTTACATTAACGGTATAAGAAGGAATATTCATTCTTTTACCATTTACTTTAATATGATCATGAGCGACTAATTGTCTTGCTTGTGCACGAGTTCCTGCCCAGCCAAGTCTGTACACAGTGTTATCAAGTCTTCTTTCAAGTAAACTTAATAAAGCTGCACCAGTAGCTGTTGGGTTCTTTGATGCTTCATCATACAGTCTTCTGAGTTGTTTTTCTAAAATACCATAAATGTATTTAATTTTTTGTTTTTCTTTGAGCTGAGTACCATAATCAGAGAGTTTTCTCTTTGATTTTGCACCATGCATACCTGGTTTAATGGTTAAGCGTCTAGCAACCTTTAAAGCGTTGGTTTTGAGTCCCAAATCTTCACCGATTTTTCTGCTAAGCTTGTTTTTTGGTCCTGTGTATCTTGCCATATATATTCAATCCTTACTTGTTGTGCTTTGCTTTTCTTGGTCTTGTACCGTTGTGTGGATCTGGAGTCATATCAGCAATCATGCCAATTCTAATCCCTTGTGCTTTTAAAACTCTTAGAGCCACGTCTCTTCCTGGACCTGGACCTTTAATAAACAAGTCCATAGTACCCATTCCGAATGCTTTTGCTTTGTTTACTGCATTTTCAACAGTAATTGTTGCTGCGTAAGGAGTTGATTTTCTAGAACCAGCAAATCCTGATTCACCTGCAGTTGACCAACAAACGACGTTTCCTTGCTCGTCAGTAATACTCACTAAAGTACTATTGAAGGTTGCAGTTACGTAGAGTCTGCCTTTTGAGACAACACGAGTGTTAGCTTTTTTTACATTTTTGGTTGATTTAGTTGCTTGAGCCATAATATTAAATCTTCTTATTTACCTTTTGCCACTTCTAACTTGGCTGCCATTTCTTTAGTCATCGCACCAATTGTCTTTCTCTTAGCACCACCACGGGCGTTACGAGAGTTGGTTTTGGTTCTTTGTCCTCTTACTGGCAACTTCATAATGTGTCTTAAACCTCTGTAAGCTTTGATTCTTTTTAAGCGATCAACGTTGTCATTAATATGACGTCTTAAATCACCCTCAAGTTCATATCTATCTAGGACTCTCTGGATTCTACCTAATTCTTCATTACTTAATTCTCTTGCTCTTTTGTCTGGATCAATTTGAGCTTCTCTTAAGACAACTTCAGCAATCTTCTTACCAACTCCATAAATAGCTTGGAGTGCGTATAAAATCTTTTTATGTTCTGGTACATCAATACCTAAAATACGAGGCATATTATTTTATTCCTTTTTATCCTTGTTTTCCTCTATGCTTTGGCTCAGTGCAAATTCTTCTCAAAACGCCCTTGCGCTTGATTAACTTGCAGTGAATACAAATTGTTTTTAAAGATGATTTAACTTTCATACTACTGTTTCTTTACTCTAACTCTTTACATATATTCCAACAGGCTTTGAATTGTACATCATACCTGACAAATTGACTATAATCAAATTGACTGCGAACTATTTTGTGTTGATCTATAGGTTATTTTACACTTTTTGAGGTCATATTTACTGACATAACCTTTAATAATATCACCAGGCATAACACGAATTCTAAACAAACGCATCTTACCTACAAGCGTTCCGAGTAGTTCTTGTCCAATCATTGGAGTCACTTCAGAACCCGTTACTTTCACTCTAAACATTGTGTTCGGAAGGCATGACTCAACAATGCCTTCTATTTCGAAACGATCTGTATTTTGTGACTTTTCTGTAGTTGTATCGACTTGGCGTCTTGCTTTCGCTGCACGCTTATGATCTTGAACTTTACCCATATTTTCTACCTTTTTTACTTCCGGTTTCTCTGCAAGTCTATACAATTGTGCATGCAAAAAGAACCTCAGAACAGATTATTATACCAGATTATAGTGATTTCGTCAGTACCTGTGGACCATTTTTGGTTATCAATACTGTTTCTTCAAACATTCCAGACAAAGAACCGTCTGTAGTTACATACGTCCACCCATCGGCAGCTTCTTCAAGCACTGGACTGCCCATAGTAAACATATTTTCTATTGCTAATGTTTGCCCCTCATACAGCTTAATCTTCTTATCTGATTTACTTGGAGAACAAGGAATGCTCGGCTCCATATGCAAAGCCTCACCTACACCATGGCCTGTAAGCTGAAATACAACTCCATACCCTTTTCTTTTGAGTGGCTTTTCCATTGCAAAACTAATATCATATACAGAATTCCCAATGCGGGCTTCATCTATAGCATTATCAAGAGACTTTTGGCCTGTTGCCAAAAATTCTTCAATTTCATGAGAAACTTTGCCTACAGAAAAAGTCATTGTAGTATCAAGGTGATAACCGTTATTGATTAAACCAATGTCAATAGTAATAATATCGCCATCATGAATACTTTTGCCTTTGGGAATCCCATGGCAGACTTCTTCGTTGCGCATAATACAAGTTGCCCAATGGTATCCTGGCACAGTAGAGAAAGAAGGTCTCATGCCTGCTTTTTTAATAAGTCGTTGAGCTTCTGCTTCGATTTGTTCGAATGAAATGCCAACAGTCGCAAATGTACGTAGCTGGGTTTTGATCAGGCCTAAAGCCATACCCCCTTCTGTCATTGCAACTATTTTTTCCTGAGTGTGTTTATTCATAACTTACGCCTGAAATTATATCATTTTTATAGGACATATTCAATTGAAAAATTTTAAATTAAACTTTTGACATCTCTATATATAAAAGCATATACTTAAAGATGCCTATGCTAACAAAAATATTACTAACTGCAGAAAAAATCATTAATAACCCAGTAAAATGGTTTAATGAACAATCATGGCATATACGCATGATTTTAATCCTCACTATAATTCCAATGATTAGTTCTGTTAGTATTTTAAGTTATCAATATCAGCTACCAAAATTTTCACAGGATTCACAACCTAATGGCATTTCACAACAATCTATAAATGACCTACAAGAAGAAATGAAAAGATATCATGAAACAGAAATTCAAGAGCTTATCCTTTTAAGAGAAAATATTTCGGAATTAAATCGCTTATTGCAAGTGACATCGAAAGTAGAAAATAATGAAAATGAAAAATTAGTGTTGGGAGCACAAACTCTTGATTCTGTAAATGAAAACCTTCGCCAAAAACTAAAAGCATATATTAGTAATAATTATTCTGAAGACAAGTTAGCTCAAACCAGTAACACTGCTAATTCTCTTGCATATGCAAAGATAGATGATAACACTCAGGCTTTTACTCACCCGACAATAACTTCAAAAAAAATACTTAATTTTGAACAAGGAGCCTTCTATCCTACAGTATCTGAAAACGAGGAGTGGCAGCAAATTGAACTGAAAGATGGATCCACTGCCTGGATAGAAAAGAAGTATATTATACTTTTTCCGATCAATGAAAATAACTAGGATTACTCTACTTCTGTATAATATGCTTCTAGTCATTGTACTTGTTACGATTGGCTTCATGACGGCAACATATGAAGAACTCACACCAACCCTACTCTTATTGCCAATCGGGGTTTACTTTTCTATTCTTTTTTTTAGTTCTCTGAATAATTTTGCTGTCTTTAGGCATAACAAAAAAATAAGAAACTCAATCAAAATTTTGAAAGTTTACAGCTTCATAGTGATCGTCTTAATGATTTTGGCAAGCCTAGCATACAGTACAAACTTTTTAGAAGCTTTCATGACGGTTTTGTATGTACCAATGTTAGTATGGTTTTGTCTCGATCTTCTCAACAAAAAAACCATTTTCCAATTCAAACTAAAGAAAATGATCACAATTTTAAAAGTGCTCAGATCAATGAAACCCAACAAAGCTTTAGATAGAAGCAAAAATAAAAGTAATAAAAAAGGTCATACTATTCTTGAAAGAATTCCCGACTATCCTCCAAAGATTGATCTAGACAAAATCAGAGAAGAAACAAAGTTGGTTGATGTCCAAGATATAAAAAAAAGGCAGTTTTTAAAAGTGTTGGGAGGCGGAGGAGTCAGTCTTTTTCTTATGCTTTTTGTCTTTAAACAAAATGCGAGCGCCGCATTTTTTGGTAGTGGCGGAGGTCCTGGAATTGTTTCCCTGAAAGATTCTAATGGAACACAAATAGATCCAGCAGAAAAACAACCTACTGACGGTTATAACATCAGTGAAATTGATGATTCTGGAACTCCAAGTTATTATGGATTTGTGCATAAAAACGGAAACTGGTATATTGCTAAAGAAGATGCAACTGGGGGATATCGATACACAAAAGGGACCTCAAGTTTTAGCACTAACTGGACAAATAGGGCAGGCCTGACATATGATTACTTTGATGTTGTATTCTAGAAAGAAATTATGAAAATACCTAAAGAATATTCTCTGTTATTAATTATTGGCTTAGCCGTACTTGCCTATATACTAGAACAGGTTGTCGAACCCCTCAATTTAACTCTTGGTTCTCCATATACCTACTTTACTTCTGATTTGATGACCCAATACCCATTCAGTACTACCTCGGTCTTCATAAAATCCCTAGCACTCTTTTTTGCCCCATTATGGTTGCTCTCATTTTCAGACAGTAAAGGGTTTGGCAAACCGGGATTTTTATTTGTTTGGGCGGGTCTAACCCAACTATATGCCGTTCAAGATGTTATGACTAATGCAAAATTAATTCCACTAGAATTATCACTATCTTTAGCTGCTTCCGGCTTTGCCTTACTCATCCCAACCGCCTATATGTTTTTAATGGCAATGCTACACTCGATACACAGAAACCTGACAAATGCCAGAATGCACGAGGCTATTGAGTTAGCTCAGAAACAAGCTAAAGAAAAACAAGAAGAAGAGTAAACTATTTACTCTCTCCCTTTTTAAACTCTTTAACTGCTTCTGCTAGTCCTCGAACAAATTGAGGGATTTTCTTTCCACCAAAGAGCAACAATACCACTACTGAAATAATTATAACCTCAGTCAAGCCAATATTTTGTAAAAAAGACATATTTCCTCCTATTTTATTAATCAATATTATCTTCTATTCAATAATAGAGTAATTTCGAACAAAAATAAAGGCACACAAGTTAGAATTACTAAAGAAAAGATATCAGTAGGTGGTAATACTGCTGCAAACAGTAACAATCCGGCATACACTTCTTTGCGTTTACTAGCAATAGTTTTATGTTTTACAATTTTAAGCCTAAGTAAACTCGTAATCAAAGTTGGCATTTGAAAAATAAGTGCCATTGAAAGACCAGTGATAACAACTTGTGTTACAAATCCACTAATATCCCAAATATTATCTACTGCCAAACTATTAGAAACAGTAGAAAAAAGATCTACAACATACTGAAGTACCCAAACACCAAAACCAAAACCGATAATAAACAAAATAACACTTACTGGAAGTAATTGCACCATCAGTGTATATTCCTCTGGCTTAAGCGCTGGCTCAACAAAACGAAGTAAAAAATAAAGAAAAATAGGCGTAGCAAAAACTATACCAACAAAGAAACCTGAATTTATTGAAAGATCAATAAATTGATATGGAGAAGTCAAAACAATATTAATATTCTCCAAATTAAAAGAGCTCATGACTACACCCAAAATTTGCTTATAAAAAGTCATGCCAATAACAACACCAATCACAAAGAAAGTTAAAGTCAACCAGAAACCAGTTTGAGCTTCACTGATATATCGCTTATACTCATCAAGAGGCTTAAATTCCTCGTTAATAACTGAGGTCATGATAAATTAGACCTTATTTGTCTACGTCAGACTTCTTTCCCGACTCATTTTCTTCCTTCAGCCCCTTACTAAATTCCTTACTAGCATTTGAAATGCCTCGAGCTAATTCGGGAAGTTTTTTGCCACCAAATAACAGAAAAATAACAACAGCTATTATAATAATTTCGGTTGTTCCTAGACCAAACATAATAATTCTCCTTATTTTTTTTCATCCTTCATAGCGTCATCAAACTCTTTTTTTGCTTTTTTAAGCTCTTTACCAGCTTCACCTAATCCTCGAGCAAATTCTGGAAGCTTTTTACCACCGAACAAAACAAGTAAAACAACTGCTATAACAATTACTTCTGATGAACTAATACTGTTAAACATATTACTGAATTATTAATCCTTAATTGCTTCATCTAATTCTTTTTTTGCTTTTTTAAGCTCTTTGCCTGATTCTCCCAAACCCTTGGCAAGCTTTGGCAACTGAGATCCTCCAAAAAGAACAAGCACCACTGCTGCTATTATTAGTATTTCTACCCAACCAATATTTGCAAACATCTCAAGCCTCCTAGTTTCTTTTTTAATTATATTCTCTGTTCATAATATACCCATTTCGTTCTGATGCAAAGAGTTGATTACTGCTCTTACTTAAGGGCAATAAATTTACTAGTAGTAAGCAATTTTTTACCAACCTTTTGACCAAAAGTTCCATCTGTTTCATGATCTGCAACCAACTTATCCCACACTGCTGCAGCAATATTTTCAACATCACCTGCTGTAACTGTAGATGTAGCAGCAACTAAACCTGCTGAGTTTGCCGAACGAATCTGCACCTGATTTAAATTCGTTCTATCACTTACATTACTGTTTGCATTAACTAAGTTAACAGCATATTGACCGTCTTCAAAAGTAATCGTATATGGGGGTAATATTTCTATAACACGGGCGAATGTAAGACCTCCCAAGGTCACCTCGGTGTTATGATCGTGGGTTTTTAATAAATACATTCCATATACCGCAGCTTCATAGGCCTTTAGCTCCAACCTAAAAGCATTTAAATCCAGCTCACGAACCTCAAACGGAGATGATTGCACCAAAGTCATATCAGCCTTCGGTACAGAAATAATAAAGGTGAGTGGGTCTATTGATAATGCCACTAGGTTCCTCCAGAGTATAGTTTGGTTTGCAAAACAACAATTTGTTTCTGTAGTAAGTCAATTCTTTTTTCGTATTGTCTAACTAAGCCATCTAAGCTATTTACTTTCTTTTCAAGTTCAGTAACTAAATCTCTAGTTATGTTTGCATGTTGTATAACAGCCTTAACATTTCTAACGGTGGTTTCTTGAAGTGCTGCTAAAATTTCTCTGTCACCTGCTGCCATTTTATATTCTCCCTTTTCAAAGTTACTCTTATTATCGTACTACCACTACAAAATACAGATAGTACATCTATGATGATAATAAAGCTTTCTCGACTATTTTTCAACTCAACAATGTAAAAAGGAGGGAAAATACGTGTTTAATTTAAATCTTCAACTTTATATTTAGAAGAAGTCTTTACAGTACTATTTGTTGTGCTTTTTTTAGAACTTTTTTTACTTGCCTCATTGGCTTCTTTTGCTTCTTGTTGCAAAAATGCATCAATACGTTTCCGCACTTGGTATGGGTCTACTCCAGGAGCAAGATGAGTTACTTGCCCTTCATTTGTTAAGAAAATAACAGTAATGCCAAGTTGTCTCAGGTCAGATATCTCTCCCTGTAGATCTTTAATTTTCTTTCTTGAATCAACTCTTTTAAATACCAAACTATCACCAATTTTCTCGTATGACTGCATTAACTGTTCTTTTTTATCTTTGAGTGATGTAGCCGTTTTAGTAAACATTTTGTAATAACTTTCTATTAACTACTATTTTACTCATCAGTTGTACGAATAACACTCGTTGATGAATTAGACGATGTTTGTGACCAAGGAGAAATGTATTGCTTAATTGGGGTTCCTCCTCCATCTCGCACCAACAACACTAAGTTTCTCGAGCTATTTTGAACACTTATAAATGCAGCCGTTGTGCCAGATGCAATTAGGTCTATGTATGTAATGTAAACGTTATTTGCACCCGTTGCCTGAGCATCAGCGCCTGAAAAGTCGGTTGAAGGAATTGTGAACGTTGATCCTGTCCAACTTGTGTAGGGAACTCTTACTTCAAACCCAGTATCACTTGTTACACGAATCGTACCACTTGAAGGAGTATCAGAAGGTATAGCCGCTGTCACTACGACTGATGTCTCATTATTGGCTGCCAAAGGATTTGTTCCAAAATCTAATGTTAATTGGTTCTTAGTAATTGCTGGATCACCGTTTGTATCAGTAGAACTACCATTCCAAGGTGCCACTAACACACGGTCTTCACCACTTACTAAACCTGTCACAGTGTTTGTAACGTTGTTAGGAGGTGTAACTTGGGTATTTGTAAGATCAAACACTGTATCAGCTGAAGTCAAATCTGCCGCTTCAAGAGCAAGTCCATATGAACCGATAATTGCAGAACCAGTAGAAGCACCAACAAATGGAGTTGTAATCAAAGAAGAACGATCGGTTACTGTAACGTTCACAGTAGCAGTAGCACTACCAATTCCAGCAGTAATGACCTGATTATCTGTTGGAGCAACACCGGTTAAAAGCTGAATCCACATTTTTGTAGCTGCAGTTGGAGAGTTAATTGCCAACATTTGTCCAGTTCCACCAGACCATGACACTAACACTACTGGCGGAAAGGTTCCTGTTGGAGTGTCCACAGTAATTTCATGAGTAATACCTCTAAATAGCTCACCACTCAAGCCATAAATATATTCAGCTGAAGTATCTCGAGAGAGCCATTTCAGTCTTTCATAGAAAGTGTTAATTGAGCCAGCACCCTTATTCCATTCAGAATAGTAGTTTTCTGGAGTGCCACTGTTATCAACATCAATTTGTCTAAATCCAATACTTAAATCATAAATTGCCTCACCACCAGTAGTAGCCGCTGCTAAGTTATGGTTTAATGTCAAAGCGTTGGTGGAAATCGAAATAATTTGGTACTCATCATTGTCAGTACCTTTCATAATAAAATCGCCAACAGTAAACTGAGTGCCATCTGAAGTATTAAGCACCGCTTGTCCTGTACTATTAACACCACTTACTGTGGCTGTAGAAGTTGTACGTGTGATGTATATATCAGCAAGAGCTGCAATTGTGCCAATTGATGTTGCATTATTAAGGTCAGTAGCATCATTGAGAGCCAAAACGTTATTACCACGAGCAGTACCATTAATCTTAAATTCACCAAAAGTATTACCAAAAGTTCTTGTTGTACCAATAAGCCTACGGCCATCAATATCTGAACCACCACTTCTGGTCTTGATCATAAATCTATGTGAGATACCCTGGGCTGAGTCCGCATTGAGTCCTCCACCACCAAAATTCCACCAATCATCAGAGAGAACAGCTCCATTCTGAATTAGTTGGATTTGTACATCCGAATTACCGAAGTTTACGATACCATCATATATGTCATCTCCAGTGTTTTGAATAATAGAACCATCATATAAGTGCTCTGCTTCAGCATCACTAATAGTATAACCATTGATAAGAGTGATAATGTTATCTGTAGATCTTCTAGATGGGTCTGTGTTGGTGATATCAAGCTCATCATCACCAGCAGCAAGAGCATTATCTGCTAAGCCTTGCAGCCACCTATGAAATTCTATAACTGTAGCATAACTAGGAGATGCACCACCATGATCATCTCCAATATATGCAACAACTTTTGTAGATCTTGTAACTGTCCAGTCTGCTGCTACAATTGGCATAATAAATCTCTCTTACTATTTTTTATAAATTAATCATATTTAGACTATCCTATTGGCGAATAACAGTCAATAGTATTTAAAACAGAAACAATATTTTATTTTTCCATTAACCTATCAGACGTATAAAAAGTTGTAACATCAGTACTTCTCTTTTTAATAACTGCTTGCAGTTTCTCTTTACCAAGTTTTGAAAATGCCTTTACATCACTACCTTGTGAAATAAAATTTAGGAACTCGCCGAAAGTAATATTTGGAGCAGCTGCCATAAGCTCTACAAAATAACCATATACTGAATTCTCAGATTTTTTAAATTGTGCGTAATCTTGCCGCACAATAACTCCAACAGTTACCTCTTTATCCATTGTTTGTAGTTTTTCTGCCAGAGTAAGAGATTTGTTTAACAATACATTTAAGTTCATTAATATATTGCAAATTGCTAGTTGTTCTTGGGTATACAACTGAGCTTCTCCATTTTCATCAACCCAATAACTTATCTTTGAGGGAAAATCTTTATCCTTCTTTCTTTTTTTTTGGCTCGGTTGTTTAGTCATTGAGTTTGGCGGGCGCACCCAACTGCGATCTGTTTTTTTCATATTTGTTTTCATTTCTACTGATCAGAAATCATCAACGCAACAAGATTTGCTCCAAGCGTACTATCAACTGATCCAGTAACAACTCCTTCTTTATAATACGGTGCACTCGTAGATTTTCTTCCCCAACCAGTATATGGTTGGTCTGATGAAAAAACTCTGCTCATAGTAATTTGCCCATTAACATCTGTAGTTCCATGTAAAATAACAAATGTTGAGGTAATAGAGCCAGTAGGCGAACTTCCCGGACTACTACCCATAGTATAAGTATATGTATTAACTCCTGTATAAGTGATTGAAAACACACCTAAATTTGCAGACAACGAAGCACCTGTTATATACACCTTATCATTAGTAGCAAGACCATGAGCTGTGTGAGTCACTGTAGCCGTTGCACCAGAGTTAGAAATAGTCACTGATTCTTCAAAAGGAAATGGCCCTGTCGCATCAGCAGCTTTTACAAAAACATTCACATTTTGAACAGGTGTTCCTGTTTCAGTCTGAGCAGTAAGTGTTACTGAAACAGCTCCTGATATAACTGTCGTTGAAGCACCAGCACCATTTCTTACAGATACTGTTCCTGTTATTCCAAAAGCATTTAAAGTAACTGCGCCACCAGAATTGTTATAAACAACTTCATTACCTGTTGAACCATCACTTCCTGCATACCCCGTAAATGTATGATCTGTTAAATTATACGAGTTACCCGCGCAAGCAGATGTAAGTTCTAGTGCGTGGTTGCTACCATCAGATATAAATGTACATGCATCTAAATTAGTTGGATTATTACACAAAACGGATGCTGAAGATCTAGATGAGTCGAAAGTACAATTAGTAAATAACGCACTACTTTGTGTTACTAAGCTGCAACTTTTAAAAGTAGTATCTAATATTGTTGAGCTCGAACCAAAACCAAAGGTATCCATTTGTGTAAAAAAACAAGAAGAGATATTGATATCAGCAGTAGCAGCATTAACTAAAAAATAACCTCTAGATACTGTTCCGAGTGCTGTAATTGAAATACTGGTCCAATCAATCCTACTAGATGCATTATTCACTTCAAAACCATTGAAGCCAGAAGCAACCTTAAGTGAATTTGCAATAAAAACAATTCTACTCGTATCTCTAAAATCTACAGCTGTGCCTACTGTACCCATTCTAAACAATCCTTGCATTTTATATGTCCCACCAGAAAACTGAATCTGACCCCAGGTCCTTGTGGTTCCATCGTTATATGCTGCTGCCCCAGTATCTGACCCATTGCCACCAAAAGAGGCATAGCCATTAGTCACATCGCCATTAGTACAAGTAAACGTACGTCCATATCTAATAGCGTCTATACCAAATGGGGCACCTTTTGTTGGGGCTGTTGTAGGCAAAACTGCTGTTCCTCCAAAAGTTTGTTTCGTGGCTGATGGTGCGCCAGTAGTAGCATCAGCAGCAACAGTACCAGTTCTCGGATCAACAGGAACACACAGCCATCTTTCATCATATCTAATTGTATTATTTCCACCAATATAATAGTGGTAATAGGCTCCAGTTCCACTTCCAATTAAAACTCTCAAGCCACCATTGGCAAGAGTATCTAATGAATTAGGTGTCAAATGAGTAATCCAAATCCAAACTGCATCTCCAGCAGTGACAGTAACACCACTAGCATTATCATAAATCATCCCTTTTGGTGTAGCTGTAGCAGTCCATGCTGATTTGGATAAACACGATGTACCTTGAACGAAATAGTCTGTCTCTTGAGCTAATCCAGAAGCACCACCACCTAAAGCAGTCCACCCAGTGGTGGTACCATCGGTAAAGATGTCGACTAAATCAGTTGCATATACTGGTGCTGCCATGACAAATTACTCTCCTAAAAGTTGACTAAATAGTAACGTAATCTTCAGATAAATTCAAGCATTTACTTATACTTGAAAAAAGCACAACCCACAACTTAAATCTTTGAAACCAGAAATAATTTAACTACTTCTTTTCTTCTTTTTTAGCTTTTTCGTCTTCTTTAAAACTTGCCTTGAATTCTTTTTTTGCGTCAACCAAACCCCTTGCAAATTCCGGCAGTTTTCTTGCCCCAAAGAGTAAGAGAACGACTACAGCAATAATGAGTATTTCAACAATTCCAAAATTTTTTAACATATGCTTCCTTTTAATTTCATGATAAACAATCTGGCGAATTTAGTCAAACCCCAACTTACTATTAAATACAAAATGAAACAACATCGCAATGACTAGTGAAACTGCTCTATATGGCCATTTTTCATGTATGGCAGAAAAAATAATTAAGGTCGTTGTTACATGCATTAATGTTGTGACAGTTAACCTAAATGGTAGATCACGCAAGCTACCAAGAGCAAAATAGTTCATTAGATATAACACACCTTCGCTGACTGAAAAGAAAAGAGCAAACAGTGTTACCCAAAAGAATCGGGCTTTTTTAAGCCAAGCCATACATAAAAATTTAGCCAACTCTTCTACTATATAGGGAAACGGCAAAAAAAGTTCTATTGGCCAAAGTACAAATGGTAAAGCTAGTCCAATAATTAAAAAAATAAAAATATCAAGCATTACTCAATTTCTCTTATAAGGTTCTCTAATATCCAACCCATAACTGGCTTTTCATCAATACTATTTTTTGTTTCAATGAGCACCCAACCATCCTTTTTTTGAGTCATATATACATCTTGATTAATGTACAAACGGCCGGTTAATACTGAATCCTTCTCAGGTTTTGATCGCACATTGATTGCTTGAAAACCTTCTGGAATATTCGCACGAACTAAAGTTTTAAGCTGTTGATTTGTTGATGGCTCAATATCAGTCCCTGCCCCCAAAATCATTCCCGTTGTTGGCTGTGCTTGTGCTAAAAACCTCTCTTCAGGCTTTTTAGAATTGATCAATTCATAATTGGGAACCGGGCTTAATAAATCAATAGCAATTGATTCTCTTTTCTGTAGTAATAAGAATACTATGAGTGATAAACCAAAAATCACTATAAATAGTATGGGCAATTTAAAAGATTTTCCGGAAGAACTTGTTTTCATAACAAGTATTTCCTTAATGAGCGAGAAAAACGAAGGATCTTTTTTACTACCTGATGACTTAGAACTCTTAGTTGTCTTAACAGTTGGATTAGCTTGATCTTTATTTGAAATCATTCTCAGATATATTAGCAAGAAGACAAATCCTGCAACCAAAATAATTACAAGACCCCACACAGCAATTGCCTGAACACCACCAACAAAACCAAAAACCGTACTCAATGACCCTGCAGAAGAAACCAAGGTTTTTAATGTTTCTAGATTTGCTTTTGCTGCTTGCATTTCTAATATTGCTTCTCTATAAGATTTGATTTTTAATTCTGGAGTTTGAGTCGTATTGTTTAATGCCTCAATTCTATCCAACTTTACATCAATGTCTGATTTAAGAATTGATCCTTGGGCAAAAAATGTTGTGTTCTTTAGAGAATCAAATAATAGATCAGTTTGCTTCCTAATTGAATCAATTTCATCTTGAGGCAAAATCCATACATCAGCAACCTCAACCATAATGGTTTTAGTTTCTTCAGGCTTTAGTTGATATTTCCCAAAGACAAAAAGAGCATTTTTTTCTGAATCAAATGACAGTTGTACACCTTCTTCTGTTTTTATAATATGTTCCATACTTACTTCTTCGGGCAAGTAATACTTCACATTCACTTCCTGTGAAATCAAAGCTGAAGGATTAGAAATTAAGGTACGGAAAACAACACTTCCAAACTCAAGCCAAGTAGCTTGTGTCACCACATCTGACGCATTAGCAAGGTAAGTTAAATTAGAATCAATCAAGCCTTTCAGTGACAATGCCAGATTCTCTCTATGATTCTCATCATCTGTTTTCTTTTTTAACAACAGTTCAGCGTCAGAAATATGATTAACTTCCAAAATAGTGTCTTTAATTCGGGCAAGTTTTAAGTCTTTTTCACCATTAGATAGTTGATGCCATTGCTCAAAGATCTCATCTAGTTCAAGCGATTGATTTACTAAAATCTCACTGATTCTCTCAATATTAGCAATGTATCCAAATAAAGTATCGCTGTTTGAAGAATCATTTTCATTCCCAACCAAATCTTGCAAGTTAGTTAAGTGGTCTTCTGCTATACCTAAATACTGTTGAGAGATAAAAGTCTTTCCATAACTTTTAATTTCCCTGTTCATTCCGTTGACATTTGATAATGCTGAGGCAGTCTGCACTGACAAATTACTAATAACTGGACTTTTCCACTTTTGTTCAAACCAACTCACTTGAGAATTGATACTATCAGGATTCACAGAATCTTGAGTAGTTACTCCTAAAACTTTTGATGCTGAAGATATTTCATCTAATGCTATTTTATAGTTCGAATCATTCCAGTTACGATTCAGGTCTGAGATTTGATTACCAATAGAATTTACTTCACCATACAGCCTTTTTGCCATCTTTTTGCTTTCAAGAATTTTCGTCTGCAGATTCTCTGGTGCGGATCCTGACTCAATCACTGTTTCAATTATCGGAGCATTTGTTAACTGTTCTAAGTAGAGTCTATTAGTTAGAATTTCTCTTTTCAAATCACTCACATCTTCTGATGTTTCATTAATCGCTGTTGTTGTTGTATTTTCTTGATTAATTATGGTATCAACTTTACCTTCAACTGCATCTAATTGAGAACTTGTAGCCAAACCATTCGTGTCTACAGAAACTGACTGAGTAAGTGTCCTATCAGTATTACTCCAAATACCGGCAATCAAAGAAGTAAAGCTATTTAAAGATCTAGTTGAATAATTCCAAATATCACTAACTAATGTACCAAAACTAGTTAAAGTTCTTTGTGGGTGAGACCAAACGTCATTTGCCGTCAAAGAACTTGGATTTTGCAGATTCTCTCCAAAACTTCCGGCAGTATTATGATCAGTTGTTTGCGCATCCCAAACTGCTCCAGCAATTTCATTTTGAGTTAATTGTGCAGAACTAGTAGCTATCTCAAAACTTTTATCCAAACAGATATATTCTGTTCCACTCGTACAACAAATTTGACTTCTGTACAAACCATAATCTTGACCAACAGCGTTTACTTGGTACGAATACCATCCGTCAGCATTAGCTGTCATTGCTACATTATTCAGAAAAATATTTTCTTGTGGGTCACGACTAAATAACGTACAGGTTGCATTTGCAATTGGTGTGTAATCATCGTCAAATAAATATTCACCAATTTCACACAATTGCGTATCAGAGCATTGTCTATATTGTTCAGGGCCAGCCATCGCCGGGGCAGCAAAAAATAGAAGCGCTACAAGCGTTAAAAACACGACAGACATAAGTCTTGTTTTTCTAGCCATTTTACGATTTATTTCCTTCATTTAATTCTAACAACTTTTTAAAAGAAAAAGAACTAGGAGAGAAATTTCTACCCTAGTTCTTAAAAAAATTATGTATTTTTTTAGATTTTTAGCCCTTCTTAAATTCCTTCACAGCCTGAGCTAATCCTCTTACAAATTCAGGAATTTTCTTTCCTCCAAATAAGACAACAACAACTAAAGCAACTACAACAACTTCAGTCGTACCTATACTTCTCAAAAACGACATATAGCCCCTTCATAAATACTCCTACAATACCATAATAAACCAAATTGAAATAAAAAGAAAGAAAGTCCATAATGGTGTCATGAAGTATATTAAGGTTTTTGCTGCAACGTTATTTTTTTTGGTAAATTTTCTATTTTTACCAGCTACAACACCTCATCAAGTTTTCGCTGCTGATTCTTGTAACGTAACAGTCACACCTACATCTGTTCAAACAAATACGGGCACATCATTCACGTTTGCTATAACAAACACTGGTACTGCTCCAATAGTTTTTATTAAATTAGCAAGACCATCAACGAACTTCACATTAGAAAATCGTGGTGTTCCTGGCTGGTCTGTTTCCGCAAATAGCACTCAAGCAGAAATGGATGGAGGATCAATCGCTGTAGGAAACACATACAACCTCACTTACTATGCTGTCAGTGGCTCAGCAGAAGCATCTTCTGCAAATTGGCAAGTGTCAGTAAGTAGTGGCGGTTCTCTTGTTGATTGCACTGGATCATTAGGAACAGCTATTTCTGGTGTAACAGACACTACTGCACCAATAATTACTGATCTTGTTGCTTCAAATGTTACCAACTCTTCCGCAACTATTTCTTGGACTACAGATGAAAATTCTTCTTCTATAGTTAATTATAATTCTGAGGAACAAGGTCAATCAACGGCAACTGGAGATAGTGGAGTAACCTCTCACACAGTAAATATTGGCGGACTTGCTGCCGGCATCATTTACTATTTCAATGCGTGCAGTAGTGATAGTCTTGGTAACGAAAGATGTTCTGTAGAAGACTCCTTTACCACTAGCACCACCGCCTCCAGCACTCCCACACCAACTACCAGTGTAATTATTATTCAAACAACACCTACTCCAACGCCTGTTCCAACACCCATTCCAAGAGATACTACTCCTCCGCAAGTAAACATTAAAACTGAGTTTAATAAACCTTTTGAAGTGGCCCCTCTCATAACAGGAACTGCTCAAGATAACAAAACCATAAGCAGTGTTGATTATTCAACAGATGGGGGCAAAAATTGGCTTCCAGTAGATACAACCGAATCTTTAGGAACAAACAAAGTTACATATGAATTTACCCCATTTGTAAATGAAGATGGAAACTACATAATTCAAGTGAGAGCACTTGATTTAGAAGGAAATATAGGAAAGTCCCAAAATGCCACACTCATTATTGACCGCCTACCGCCCTTAGTTGGAGGCAATCTCATCTCACTTGGTCCTCAACCATTAATGCCAAATTCAGACGGAACAATTGTAGCACTTGCAGGCTTAGGACAAAAAATTACTCTTTCAGCCATTGGTGGCCCTATTGCGATTGATTTATTTGTTGGTGAGAAAAAAATACCTTTAAAATACTCACCTGAAACTACATTATGGTCTGGGTTCTTAGATCTTACTGAAGTTGGGATTTACACATTAACAGCTCATGCTGTAGATGGGGCAAATAACAAAACTACAAGAGAATTAAACGCCATTCAGGTAATTGCAAACGGGAAAATAATTAATAAACAAACAGGCATCGCAGTAATAAAAGGGAGTATAAAAGTGTATAACAAAGATACTCAAACAAACGAATGGAATCTTTGGGATGCAAAGGCATTTGATCAAGAAAATCCTCAAGCAGTAAGCCAAGAGGGTGAATATCAGTTATTTCTACCACCAGGAACATACTATTTTCAAATTGAATCCCCAGGATTTAGCACCCTTAAAAGCAATATTTTCATATTAGCAGAATCTAAGCCTATCAATTCCAACTTTACATTAGAAGAAGGCAGAATTTTAAAATTAGGACCAATTAAAATACCTCTCCCAAGTTTTTTGCAAAAGACTTTGGCAGTAAACTTAGAACTACCAAATTCAGAAGAAGTATCCACATTCAATTCAAATTTGATTGGTGAACCTGCCCCAAGTTTATCAATAGAAAATAATAATACAAAAATTATCTCCTTTGTCAGTACATGGTCGCCTCCATCATTAGAGCAAATATCTATTTTAAATAATTTAGTAGAAAATAAGGCTGCACCCATAACTATGGTTACCTCTCAAGAAACAAAATCAAAAATTGATATATTTCGTAAAAGAGGTAATTACACAACCCCAATAATTGTTGATCCTGATGGAGAACTTGTTGAAAAATACAAACTTACTACATACCCGACCCATTACATTTTAGATAATAGAGGGAGAATCGTTGAAATAATCACACAGGTGTTAAGTGAACAACAATTATTAGAATATCTCGTAAATTAAGTAAATAAATTCTAGCTCCCTAGAACTATTCGAGCATCCACATCAAGATCTGAAATTTCTTCTGTAACAGTTTGAATTTGTAATTTTGACTTAACATCTTCCATTAAATTCTTAAGCTCTGCTTGAGTGAGTCCAGAACGAATATAAAGCTTATTTTCAGTTGATAAATCAGTGTTTCCGACAGTACCAATCTCATATCCCAAATCCTTAAATATTGTAGCAGTCTTTCCAGCAAGCCCTGATACTCCAGAACCATTTAATATTTCAAGCTTTATGTCCTCTCGATCTAATGCTAATGCTTGTGGAGTTACTGTTGGAACAGGTGTGGCCACTTCAAAAACTGGAGTTGCGCTCGGGTTTGGAGTAACATTTGAATCAACTGTAGTAATTTGTGATCGCAACACAAAAATTGTAATTGTCGATACAAAAGTTAAGATAAAAAGAACTATGCCAAATGCATATAATTTCTTATTTTTCTTCTCCAATGGAACTTCAATTTCTGTAGAAAAGTCTAATTGACTTTCCACAGGTTTCTTGAGCTGAACTGTCTCAGACGTAGGCAATATTGAAACACTCTTTGGTTTTATTGTTGTTGACTGAACGTTATTAGAACCAGGTTTTAGGAAATCAGGGATAACAGAACCCTTGCCACCTATTTCTTGAGCATCATTAGAGTCTGCCAGTGCATTATCACTCGTACCCATGTCAAAAACCTAAAAAAACTACTTTATTGAAACCTGATAAGATTTCGTAAGTTAGCTTCATACCTTTCTTTTGCATCAAATTTGTCGCTGAGTTCTCTTAGCTCAGTAATATCTTGCTCTATACCGCAAAAACCTTGTAATTCATTATTTTCATCTATAATTGGCGCTGCTTTAAGAGCTGCATAATAAAAAGCTCCATTCTTTCTTTTATTTTTTATCAATCCAACATAAACTTTCCGCTCTTCCTTAATAGTTTGCCAAAATTCTTTATAAAAAGAAGGGTTCATTTGGCCACCCCACAATCGGGGTGTGTTACCCAACATCTCCTTTGTACTAAAACCAGTTATTTCTTCAGCTTTCTTGTTTGCAGCAATAATAGATCCCTCAGTATCAGTTATGATGACATGTAAAGGAAGATTCTCAAAAATAATTTTGTATGTTTCTATGCTCTCCAAAAATCCCGTTTGTTTCATATTATTTATGTTCTCATGACTGATTTTTTTTTACAACTACAACTTTGTAACACTTTCATAAAAATACCTCAGCAAGTAAGCTAATAATTTGCTACTATAATATATGTATGGAATTTAAATTCTTGTTAATTAACGCACATTTTGTTCTTAACTTACTAGCCGCTCTTGTGTGTTTTGCAACATCTTGGCTATATTGTGACTCCTGGGCAAATCAAAAAGATTATCGCGAAGGAACAAAATCACTTGGTTTTTTTCTACTCACACTCTCATTTCTAGTACAATCAACAATAATTGAAAACAACCTTTTACAGCAACCTATTTTAGGTGCGCAAACCTTACACATAATTGTTAACGCAGCAAGAATAATTGGATATAGTATTTTAATAATAGGTGAACTGATTGACCCCATACAACCATTACCAAGTTATAGAAGTAAATCAGCCAAAACTGTAGCAGCAGTAACAATTTTGAATATTCCGACTGCACATCTTTTTCCATTCGTGTATCCCATACTGGCATCTGTCGCAGCTTTTCTTTATTTACGCAAAGCAACTGTAGGTCTTGAAAACCACTTGAAACCAATCAGCTGGAGCTTATTTATATTAGCCATTAAAGATATAGCATCACTTTCAGCAACGTTTAGAGACACCAACAATATAGATTTACTCAAAATTGTTGAGCCATATGGACCAATTTGGATTTTTGAAAATATTTTACTTTTTATTGCTATGTTTATACTTGGAAAATGGGTTTGGAGCTACCTTATAAAAAGACTAGAAACACAGCTTTTTATGGTTTTTACCTCAGGAACTTTGTTTGTATTTTTAGTTACAGCTATTTTCTTTACTTCAGTATCACTTGCTAACTTAAGAAAAGACGTATTACAAAGTTTAGAAATAAATGCAAAAGTACTTCAATATAGTCTTGAGAGCAAAAAATCAGAAATGCTTTCAAACGCTCAAGTAATCTCGCAGAACACTGATCTTATTAGTGCTACCAAAAACCAAAAGCACAGTGAGCTTGCAAATGTAACTGCCGCAATGTTACTCACAAAAAAACAATCAACCCTTACTGTTGTAGATAAAAATGGTGCAGTACTTATCAAGGCTGAAGATCCAGAAAAAATCGGTGGATCACTTTCAGATGATCCACTGATAAAAAAGGCCTTTGCTAACGAAGAAACATCGGACATCATTACGAAAGAAGGTGTTATAGCTCCAGAAATTTCCATTCGTGCAGCCGCACCTATTTTTAGTAATGGTGAAATTATAGGAGCTGTTTTGATAGGAACAATCATTGATAATGCCTTTTTAGATGGATTAAAATCATCCACAGGATTAGACGCTAGTTTATATGCAGATACTGTCAGATCTGCTACAACTTTTATTTCTTCAGACGGTAAGAGTCGATGGGTAGGTGTTAAAGAATCATCACAAGAAATTCAAAAAACAGTTTTAACTGATAATGCTTTCTTCTCTGGAAGCACTGACGTACTCAATGTGCCATACTTGGCAGTATATGCACCAATAAACGATATCAACAAAAACCCTATTGGAATGTTATTTGTTGGAAGAACCCAAGTTTCAATCTTGCAAGCAGCAACCGCACTTATAGAACAAACCTTCTTAGTTACTGCAATGTTGCTTGTTTTTTCAATCGCACCATCATTTATGATTTCAAAATATATTATTAGTCAAATATAGAAAAAAAACATTAGCCAACATTAGGAACTTCATCTCTGTTAGTTGCCTTAAGTATTTCTTCAACAGCGGCTACTACCTGCTTTGGCTTAAACTCAGACTTCACAATAAATTTTACAGCGCCAAGCTCCAGGGCTAGTTGAACATCTTGGTCACCAGATAAATTAGTTAATACAATTACAGGAATATTCTTGGTCTCTGGATTTGATTTAATGACCCTCAATACATCTATGCCAGTCATTTTTGGCATCATAATATCTAATAAAATAAGTGTAGGTTTATCAGCTTTGATTCTTTCTAAACCCTCTTCACCATTCCTGGCAACAGCAACCTCATGGTGTTCAAACTTGAAAACAGATTGATACATTCTCAGAATAAGTGGATCATCCTCAACAATCAGTATTCTAGACATTTTTATTTACACTCAACATATATTTTTGTACCATTTCTACAATTTGCTTTGGTTTAAATTCACTTTTTACAATATACGCTAATGCCCCTTTCTCAACTGCTCTCTGAGAGTCTTGTCTTCCCGAAAGGTTTGTCAACATCATTATAGGAATATTTTTTACTGGATCATCACTTTTTAAAGCATCAAGAACTTCCAAACCATTCATTTTAGGCATCATGATGTCGCACAAAATAATATCAGGTAGTTCTGTTTTTGCTATATGAACTCCATCAATACCATTATTTGCAGATAATACCTCAAACCCCTCCAACTTGAATATTTGTGAATACATTTTTGAAACAAGACTATCGTCTTCTATAAGAAGTATTTTAACCATACGCTCAATCTACAGTATTTCTTAACTTTTTTCAACATCAGTAGCTGAACGAGGTAATGTTACTGTAAACGAAGTACCCTTACCAAGCGATGATTTGAAAGAAATTTTTCCCTTCATTTTTTCTACTAACATTCTGACCACAAATAATCCCAAACCTGTTCCAGGAATATCGCTCGCTTGATCCTGGCTAAATCTTGAAAATTTTTGAAAGACTTTTGAGAAGTTTTTTTTATCAATTCCAATACCCGTATCTGCAACGGTAACTGAGACAGTATGGTTATCTTGAACAGTTTCAATTTGTATCTCCCCATTTTTTTTATTATATTTGACAGCATTTGAGAGTAAGTTTTCAATAACTTCCGACAACTTTTCGGCATCTGCACGAACAAAAGATTCTTTATTATGGAAGGATCGTTTAAACGTAATATGATGCTCTTTTGCCGAAGGAATATTGAGTTGAATCGCGTCATCAATTATTTGGATGATGTTAACATCTTTCACATCAATTTTAATCGAGCCAGATTCTGAACGAGCTACTTGCAACAAATCGTGAGTCAATACATTTAGTCTCTCAGTTGCATCTTTAATAGCTTCAACATGTTTTTTCGATTCATGCGATAAATGATTTGTTGTTTTTTCTAGCAAATATATGTATCCATTAATTGCAGTAACCGGCGCGCCAAGATCGTGAGTTGCAATAAATACAAATTCATCTTTAATCTTTAATAACTCATTTGCCTTTGTAAGCTCTCTCTGCTGTGTTTCTCTAAGCTCTTTTGTTCTTTCTTCAACTTTTTTTTCTAAGGTTTCATTAAAACTCTGAATCTTTCTATACGCCTCAGCATTATGTATTGCAATTGAAGCTTGTGGAGCAAATATCTCTAAAAACTTGTAATCTTGATCACTAATAATATCGCCTGAAGCCTTGTTTCCTAACACCAAAAGTCCAACATGCTCACCTTGAACACTCAACTTAACTACCACTGAAATATTTAGCTCTCTAAATAAATTCTTTATCCGCTCTTGCTCTATCTCTTCAAAAACATACATATCATTCTTCTCGTTGACTAAAGATATTAGATCATTTCTTTTCAACAAGTTTTCGTCAAAATTCACCTGCTCAATATGTTGAATTTTATTATTTTCAATTAGGATAAACGCACCATTAACCAATCTCAGTTCTTTTGTCATTAGTGAAAGCAATTTATTTCCAAGTACAGTAATAGATAACTCAGTTGCCATAATTTGAGTGAGCTTAAACAATAATTCTTCAGTTTTATATCTTCCCTTAAAAAATATTACATCAGTATATTTTTCAAACAGATTCTTAAACTTCTCGAACCCAAAAGCAACTATTACGGTTATTACAGCTGATATTAATGTAATATCAACAGAACTAGGCAATGTTTTTGTTAAGGCAAAAAGCATTACAACATAACTTGTTGATATAAATATGAGCAATAAAATATAAACCACTGTACGTGCGGCATAATACCCAATATCCAAAAATCTGTGTTTAATGACTGCATATGAAGTAAAGATAAATAGTATTAAAGTAAACGGCGGGCCAAGTGCTGCCATAGCAACAGTTTTAAATACATTGACTGCAACAAAATTTGTTATTGATAGCAATGAAAACGAAAGAACCATACCCCAAAGTAAATATTGGAGCTGAGATCTTTGTATCGATTTGCTCTTTCGATATTTAAAAAACAGAATTACAAACCCCACCAACATAAAACCTATAAACCCAATTGCATAGAAATTTATTCCCCACCCTGGAACCAAATTTACGCCTCCATTTGGCAGAATTTCTAACTTGGTAAACATGTATGGTGAGAGTGCCAACCAAGCAACAAATATATTGTAGAAAAATAAAAATACCTTTATACCTTTGTGTAGTTGTAATTTTGCCTCGGGATATGCTTTAGAAAGCAAAAGAATTGTCGTTCCATATGGAGTAGTTACAAACATAACCATTCTCACCCAAAAAAGCATTATTTCTGGAGAGCTTGGTAATAAAGAAAAAAAGTTAGTAATAGTCCACAAAATTGTTGTGAAAGAAAGATACGCTAAAAGTTTATGTGTTATCGAATGAGGATTTTTTCTGAAAACTAAATAGGCAAGGGTCTTTCCTAGTTTAGCCACACAATATGTGCTAAATTAGTTGATAGATCAT
>CAZZDG010000012.1:0-24269 GCA_964652415.1 uncultured Pseudomonadales bacterium
TTGTGCCAGCATTAAGTCTCCAGTAGTTAGTACCAACTGCGGACCAGGTTGAAGCACAATCACTATCATCAAAACAAATTTGACCTGTTACAAAAAGATCTTTCCAAGATTTTGCTGTACTACCTATATCATAAGTTGCATCAGTAGCAGGGAGGAGGTCTCCAGTAATTTGAATATCGCCAGAAGTCGCTTCACCAATATCTATAGCTGCGCTATTTGCTCCAGTTATATCACCACCACTTACTGTTAAATCTGTACTAAATCTACCTGCGCCAACTACGTCTAATTTAACCGTTGGTGTTGATGTACCAATACCAACATTGCCGCCAAATGCGTTAAAAAAACTGTTCATGGCAGAGCTTAAATCATCTTCTCCACCAAGCTGGTGAGCTAACCTTGTTCCTAAGCAGATAATAGTGGAGATGAGTTTTGAGAATCTATGATACTTGCTTTTATATGCAATCTACTAGTTGGACTCGTTGTTCCGATACCCACCCTGCCACTATCATCAACTACAAATGGTGTTGTATCTGCATCTCCAAATGGTGTTGTTTCTGCATCTCCTGTTTCATCATTTACCCTAAAAGATATGCCTGTACCTAAATTTGTGATCATGGCAGTTGTTTCTGCATTGGTAGCAGCTGACTGAACATGGAGAAGAGTGCCTGTATTATTTGCATTTCCTCCAGTTGAAGTAATATCAACTAATTTTCCAGTAAATGCTGTAGCTGCAGTAGTAATTAAATTGGCTGTACCACTTGTTAGAGAGCTTGCAGTATATGTTAAACCAGTTGTCGTTGTCCCTGTAAACGCCTGACTCCATGTATTAGTTGTTTGATTTAAAATTAGAGCTGCATCAAGATCCATTGTGTCTTGGAATTCGCTGTAATCTAAAGAGTCTGCTGTGATAGAAGAAGCACCTATTGTACCCCAAGAGAGTGTACCTGAACCGTTAGTAGTTAAAACACCGCTAGCAGTCTGAGATCCTGGCCAAGTGTAGGTTTGAGCATTAAATGTTGTAGTTCCAGTAGTTCTAAATGTTCCTGTTACGTCTAAGTTGTATGTTGGTGTTGAATTTCGAACGCCTACTCTTCCATTTGCTGTGTCTACTGTAAGATAATTCGTAGGTCCTACTGCCCCGAAGTTAATTGATGAAGTTCCAGAGCCGGGCGTGTAAAAGTTCATTTTGTATGTCCCTGCATCAGCACTAGTAAAGGTCATTTCACTAGGACTTACATACAATGATTTATTGTATGCATCTAAGAACTGGATTTTTGTTCCGGTAGCTCCCGAGAAATTCAATTCAGCGGTACTGTAGAACCCTGGACCATCTGTTCCACCACCAAAGCCATTGCCCATGTATACCTTATCCGCTCTTGACCATCCTGATGTATATCCATTTCCAACAGTATGTAACTTGTAACTTGGGTTGGATACTCCAATCCCCACATTACCAGCAAAATAAGCACCTCCAGCTGAACTGATGTTGGCCACATTAGTTCCACTATGTCCATAAATCATTAAAGGATTATCTGTTGCTGGAGCTGAAGTTGCGTCTGAGTACCCAAGACTTAAATCTCCGTCTTCATCTATCATTGCTCTTTGATATCCTGCAAGTGCAAATGCAAGCAGCTGTCCATTAGCTGCTGATGTGGTTGGGTTAATTATTACTGAAGCTCCAGTAATTGTTGAATCTGTTGGTGCATATGAAAAAGTTGTTTGACCTGAGAAGTTTTGTGATGAATTAGAATTAATATTTGCAACCCAAAGATTATTAAATCTCAAAGATGATGATCCTAAATCACTGCCCATATCAGTATCTGGAATAATACTAGTTCCATTGGCTATTCTTCCAGTAAGAGTAATTGAGTCACTTGTGCTACTACCTAAAGTTACTGTCCCTGATAAATTACTACTACCTACTACATGCAGTTTGGATGTAGCTGTAGAAATACCAATTCCTACATTATCTGTAAGCGTAGTGTTGTAGACTGCTGTTCCACCGTCTGTCCAGCCAGATAGTGAATAATCTGGTACTGCGGATGTAAATGTAATGTTATCTCCGCTTGTTGTTAAAGTAATCCCAGTACCTGCAGTAAAAGTTAGTGTGTCTGCATTACTACGATACACTCAGACCTGCGCCAGCAACTATTGAGTAAAGCAGGTTTGGCGCTTCGATCCCATCTTCACTAATCAAAATACCTCCAACCAATAAATCGTTTCCGATAGTCACGTTATTGCCAACCTCTAAATCTGCGTCAAACCGCGCTGAAGACGCCTCAATTGCATCTAAAAACTAAACTATTATCTGTAATATTATCTGCAACAGCTTTAACAGAACCGTCAGGACTTCTCTGAGCATCATTTTTGGAAGTAACTCCCTTAACATCTCCTTGTTGCTTTCCCTCAGTTACCCCACCAGTAGTTCCAAAAAGCCAATTACTGAAAACCTGATATCCAACAAATGAAGTAAAAATAAAAACACTCAAAAATGATATCTTAAATAATTTTAGTAAGCTGGTGTTTTGTTTCCAAGTATTCTGCATTATTCTGTGTACAAAGAACCTAAGCCAAAACGTACCGAAAAAAAGAAAATTGAGTAAAGAAAAAACAGCAAGAAAAAACCCTTGCCCTTTTTTAGTGGTTTTTGATGACTAAACATACTAGATTAATAGTAGACTCTTTTCGAGGAAAACAACATACGAATTTTTCACGAAAAGATTTGATGTATAGCAGTTATTATTTACATTAAATTGGTCATTGAACAATTTAATTACTCCAAATTACCTCGAGAAGCAATCCTTGAAAATATTTTTCAAATATTTTGTACTCAATTTTGCTCCTCAACTAGAGATTTTTTATATCGCAAAAAAAACTTCAGCATATGTTTACACCAAGCAAAAAATAGTTGTACAATGAAAGTGTGAAACAGATACTCAGAACGATCATTGCAGTAGTTTTTCTGCTTGATTTTTTGTTGCCAACCGCCCAACTCGCTCACGCTCAGGAATCTGAGTCAAATTTTGGCATAGCCTACCCTGTTACAATCCAGATACTTGAGGGCCAACAAATTGATGACGGCATGCTTATCTCTCATAAAAATGGTCAATATCAACTCAGTAATGAAGCCTACGACAGGAGCATTATTGGAGCTGTCAGTTTATTTCCTACTATTGAATTCATTGGCACTGCTACTCCAAGTGCAACTACAGTTGAAGGAAAAACTCCAATTATTAGTTCTGGCACCTCATCGATATTGGTTTCTGGAGAAAACGGACCAATTAGAATTGGTGATCTAATTGCTGCATCTACTACACCAGGTGTTGGTATGAAAGCTATCAAGTCTGGTTTTACCCTTGGAATTGCTCAAGAAAATTATGATGGAAATACTACTCAGGATCGAGGTCTTATTAAAGTAAGAATAGGCAAAGATTTTACTTTTGCACAAGACACTCCAGACTCAGAAACAATTTCAGATCGTTTAAGAGATGTTGTCAGTCTGAGTGCAATTGCAGCCATTGACGACCCAAAAGAAGTGCTGAAATATGTCATTGCCGGCACAATCCTCATTACCTCAGTTGTCATTGCCTTTGTTAGCTTCTCAAGAACTTCGCAAAAAGGCATTGAAGCATTAGGAAGAAACCCACTCGCAAAAAGTAGCATCATGACTGGAATTTTTGTTAATATATTGATAAGCATCATTATTATTTCTGCTGGTATTACAGGCTCATATTTTGTGGTGACTTTATAAAAGGAATTATGGATCAAACATACAATTTACTAGCAATCGTCATTCTCGGACTTATCTTAGAGTTAATTATCGCCTATAAACTCAGATCAGATAAAAAAAGAGTTGAAAAATTTGACGCTGAATATAAGGAAGAATTTGAACACATTAAACGACAGCTAGATAAAGTTGTCTCTGCAACACGAAATGAATCTCAAGAAATTATTTCTAAGACTCTTGAGCAATACCACGATGTTCACTCTGAAATAAAAAACTTTACTCTCAAGCTCCAACAACGTATTGATGATATGACAGAAGAAATTGTTGTAGAACAAAAAGAGCTCATGCGTGAACATGCGCAAAAATCTGCTACAGAACTCATTAAAAATACAGAAATGGAGATTGCTTCTCTGAACAAAACATTACAAGCAACTGTAATTGAACTTCAACAAAAAATGTCCAAAGAACTGGTGCTTGAAACACAAGCTGCAAAACAAGAAATTGATACTTTCAGAAAAAATCAAATTGAAAAGATAGCGAAAGATAGCGAGCAACTTGTTAACAAAGTAACAAAAAAATATTTAGGCAAAAACCTGCACACTGCAGACAAACACGAGCTTACCCTTGAACTTATTAATGAGATCTGGGAAGAAGAAACCGCTCGTGAAAGCAAATAATGATAGATGAGACCATACAAACAGCTGTCGACAATACTCTGCTTACACAAACAGATGTTGTTACTCTACTTAATGCTCTGGCAGCTTTACATGAAATTGCGTTTATTAAAGATATTGAAGCAGTAAATCAAAAGCTTAAAAAGTCAGTTCCTGAAAAGTTTTTCCCACTCTTCAAACTCATACTCCAACACACAGAAGATCCACTGAAACTCTCAAAAATAATCTCAGAACTTGAAAAATACCTTCTCAAACTTCCAACTGCACGAATGACTATTTGCTATGAACCAACTAGAGAACAAGTAGAGCAACTCGCACTCAAAATTCGTTCCACCCTTGCACCGCAAGCAATACTTTCCTACCAGGTTACTGAAAGCCTAGATCTTGGAGTGCAGATCGATTTTAATGGCAAGACATATAAAAAAACACTCGAAAACATCTTAACGCTATGACACAAATACAACAATACTTAATCGATACCAGCGAATATGCAGAAGTTACTTCTGTGTATCATCCTTTGATAAATGCAAAAGGATTTACTAATATTCAGCCTGGCGAGATGGTTGTTTTTGACGATGATGATCAAAGTTTAGGCCAAGTTCTTTCCTTTGATACAAACGAAATAAAACTGATGATCTTTTCAAAAAAACCAATACGAACTGGAAGCAAATTATACCGAACTAAAAAACAACTTTCATTTCCTATTACTTCTGGACTATTGGGCTCTGTATTTAATCCTCTTGGCGATTTACTCATTACTATCAATAAAAAAACTCCTCCCACAATCTTGGAATACAAAGAAGTATATAAAGAGCCAGAAAAAATTACCAAAAGAAGAAGAATTGTAAACCAACTCGTCACTGATTATAGCATAACCGACTTACTTTTGCCCATTGGTGAGGGTCAACGAGAACTTTTAATTGGTGACCGCAAATCTGGAAAAGGTGTTTTTGCTAGAAACTTAGCAGTGAAACAAGCACTGTTGGGCAATAAAGTTGTTTATGCAATGATTGCCAAAACAACTGCTGACATCAAAAATGCCTATGACTTTTTTATCAAACAGAACGCAATGGACAACATTGTAATTATTGCAACCACTCCAAAAGACTCTATTAGTTCTATTGTCATCACTCCCTTCTCTGCTATGACTGTGGCTGAGTACTTACTCACTAAGGGTGAAAACGTCCTACTTGTGCTCGATGATCTCACCTCACAGGCAGAGTTTTATAGGGAAATTTCTTTGCTTGCAAAGAAATTTCCTGGTCGTGACTCTTACCCTGGTGATATCTTTTTTTCTCAAGCAGAATTGTTAGAAAGATCTGGTTCGTTTCCACATCCTCAAGATCCAGACAAAACTGTCTCACTCACCTGTTTGCCAGTCGTGAGAACTATGAACAGTGACTTAACCGATTTTATTGCTTCAAACCTGATTTCTATCACCGATGGGCACCTTTTATTTGAACCGAGATTGTTTAACCAAGGATTTCGACCTGCAATCAACACCGGACTCTCAGTTACTCGTGTGGGAAAACAAACACAAACTCAAATTCAAAGAGACATTAACCTGAAAATCACTAGCTTTTTAGCTACATACCAGAAAACAAAGAATCTAACTCACTTGGGAAGTGAAATTAGTGAAAAAAGTCAAAAAATACTCCTCAAAGGAGAAACTCTCACTGATTTTCTGAGTGAAACAAATGGCTTACCTCTGAATGTTCAGATCATACTTCTTACAATGATTTGGCTCGATTGGTTTGCCCAGAGTCATAGAAATGTTATTACTAGTTGTAAGTTTGAACTCAATAAGCAATATAATAAAAAGGATATTCAGGAAAAACTTGATTCACTGATCACCACTTCGCAAACTTTCGCCGATTTACTTGAAACCGTAGAAAAAGAAAAAGCATTTTTGCTCAACTTATGTCAAGTGTAAAACAACTACAACTCGAAGAAGCATCACTACATACAATAGGTAACTTTTTTTCAGCGTACCAAAAGTTGACTATCTACCAGATGCAAATAAATAGAGATAATACTATAAATAGTCGCAAATTTTTTCAAGGACTTTTAGATACATTTGTTGACCTTAAACAAGACCTTAAACGCTTCATTAAAACTGACTCAAACAACAAACAAATTCTTAGTTTCTCGACCCTTACCAAAAATGGCAAAACTGTCTCTGTTTTTATTTCATTTGAAACCAAGTTCTCTACTAGTACAAACCGAATTGCATTGCAGTTTTTTAGAGATAGCATTGCTGATGCTTCTACAGATATTGTTATAGTTGGCTCAACTGCAAAACGATTATTTAAGGAATTCTTCCCCACTAATACAGAGTTTGTATATTTTGACTTAACCGAAAAAAACAATGACCTCAGAAGCAACATTGATCTCATGAAACACCTACTTGAGTATGAACAAATTGACGTGTACAACCCCTACTATGTTTCTTTGATGGAACAAAAACCACAATTCGAAGCAATTTCAGGAGATATTTCTGTTAGCCAAACTGCAGAACAAGAAAAAAAACATTTCCTCTTTGAACCGGATAAGAAAAAAATTCTGCATTTCTTTGAAGTTCAGATTATGTCAAACTTGTTTCAACACAAAATTAAGGAGGCACATCTCGCAAATCTTGGGTCAAGAATAGCTACTCTACAAAATACACAAAATAATCTTGAAAAAGAAATTGAAAAAATTCGCGGACTAAAGCTAAAAAAGTTGAAGTATAAAGCAAACAAAAAACAAAGAAATCGTCTTTCTGGAATGAGGTTCTGGTCATGATAAAAACAGGAAAAATAATTGCAGTTCATGATAATGTGGCAGTTGTAGAATTTTTAACACATCAACCTGCTGTTTTTGATGTGCTCACACTCAAGGAAAATCCCGACATAAAACTAGAAGTTGTTTCTTCTGCACAAGAAGATCGAAGCTACTACTGTTTTATCCTGAGTGCAAAAAATAAAATTGCTCGTGGTGATATTGTTATAAATACAGAACAAAACTTGCTCATTCCTGTTGGAAAAAGTGTGCTTGGACGTGCAATTGATGTATTTGGAAATGCACAAGATGATAAGCCATTCAGCCCTCAGAGATTAAAATCAATTCATTCACATTCCCCAACAGATATTGAATCCGCCATAACTCCGAGGGAAATTCTCAATACTGGAATTAGAGCTATCGATTTTTTTACCCCAGTACTAAAGGGAAGTAAGATAGGTTTAGTTGGTGGAGCAGGACTTGGTAAAACCATTTTGTTGACTGAGCTGATTCACAATGTCGTTATTGCAAGTAATGAAAATAAAGATAGTGTTTCTGTTTTTAGTGCTGTTGGAGAACGTTCCAGAGAAGCAAAAGAGCTTCTCGAGAACTTGGAAGAATCTAAAGTTCTTGATAATACTGTCATGGTTGTTGGGCAAATGGGAGAAAATCCCGCGGTGCGGTTTAGAACTGCATTTGCTGCAGCAACAATCGCCGAAGACTTTAGAGATCATAATACTGATGTGCTTTTCTTTATGGATAATATGTATCGTTTTAGTCAAGCAGGGTATGAACTGTCTACCCTCATGCATGCTGTTCCCTCAGAAGATGGCTATCAACCAACTCTTCCTTCAGAAATTGGAACCCTACATGAAATGCTCACCTCTACCCCACAAGCTTACATTACCAGTATTGAGGCAATTTACCTTCCTTCTGATGATCTTTTTGACTACAGTGTGCGTTCCGCACTCTATTATTTAGATAGCTACATTGTACTTTCTCGAGACATTTATCAATCTGGTAAATTGCCGGCTATAGATTTGCTAGCATCAAACTCCTCTGCCGTTGATCAAGAAATAATTAGTAAACGACATTTCGAGTTGTACTTAAAATGTAAACAAATTCTCGAACAAGCAAAAGATATTGAAAAAATCGTTTCATTGGTTGGAATTTCTGAGCTTTCACTTGAGGATCAGACAACATATAAACGTTCAATTTTGATCGAAAACTATATGACACAGAGTCTGACTGTTGCAGAACCTCAGACAAATAGAAAAGGTATATTTGCAAAAAACGAACAGACACTTATAGATATTGAGATGATTCTCTCAGGTGCTCTTGACTCAGTTGACCCAGAAAAACTGCTCTATATTGAAAAAATTGATAACTCTGTTTTTGAAGAACCAAAAAAAACGCCAACCTCGAAACTACAAACCACCATTGAAAAGCTCAGGCCAGCCCATCCATTAGAAAAACCAAAATTTAGAATTCAGTTTCCATTTATGAAACAACAAAAGTCATATATAGATGTAGACCCAAGTCGCCCACCAATGACACTGACTCATGAAGAAGTTGCAAAGATAAAACAAGAACAAAAAACGCTTGAAGAAACGAAAACACAAGCATTTAATCTTGAGGAAAAGTATAAAACACTCCTCATGGAAGGCGCTGAACTACAATCAAAACATGGAATACAACCACAAAGTGTTGAGAATGCAAATATAAATTATGCACCGACACAAATGATCTTACAGACGCAAGAGAAAAATGAAAAAAAACAGCAATAAAATAAGGCTTTAGGGAAGTTCTTACAACGAATTCTTCTTGTCTGAGGCTAAATTCAAATTAAGATCGAGTACCAAAAATACCTCTGCTTTATTCTCAAAAACTTTTATCACACCAGACTCAAGCAAGAAACCTTTTGTTGAACCATCTTTAAAGTACGCGAATAGCATTTCAGTTGTAAGTGAACCATTAATTGTGGTAATAAAATTACTGTGACCAGCTAAAATACTCAAAGGTCCTACCTCATTCTCTGCACTAATTGCAACAACTGGCTGATCAAAAATCAAACCACTTTGACTGTAAATACTCAACTGAAACTCCTTAGAAATTGTTCCCATACAACAATGGTAGCATTATTCCACTTGCCTAAACAACTAAAGAAACAATTTTACCCAAAATGTATATTTTCTTTTTGATTTCTGCGCCAGCAATAAATTTTTCTAATTCTGGAAGTGCGACAGCCGTCGCTACAACAAACGCCTCATCATTTACTTTATCAGCGGGAATAACAAACGAGGAACGTACTTTTCCGTTGATCTGAACCGGAATAGTAATTGCATCGGTCTTTGCTTTTTGCGCGTCAAATTCTGGCCATTGGGAAGTATGCACACCCTGATACTCATCGTTATCACTTCCTTGTCCAGTGAGTATCTCGTAAAGTTCATCTGCCATAAATGGTGCAAATGGTGCCAAAACTTTCACAAACTTTATTTTGTCATCGGAGCCAAGTGTCTTACCATGTTTTTTAAGTTCATCTTGCCATACATTCACAAACTCCATCATGAAAGCAATTGAGGTATTAAACTTCAACTTTGGAACATCTTCAGATACTTTAGCAATTAGTTGGTGTAACTTACGTTCTGTAGCTACTTTTTCTTTTTCAGAAAAATCTGCCAATTCTGCTTCACTCACTAATTTGTAAACTTTTTGCAAAAATTTATACACACCAATTACAGCACGAATATCCCAAGGCTTATCAGCTTCGAGTGGACCCATGAACATCTCGTACACGCGCAACGTATCAGCACCAAATTTTTCAATAATTTCATCTGGGTTAATCACGTTGCCTTTTGATTTACTCATCTTACGGTTATCAGGACCCAAAATCATACCTTGATGACGCATCTTCATAAATGGTTCACCAAAACTGAGATACCCCTCATCTCGTAAAAATTTTGTAAAGAAACGAGAGTACAAAAGGTGCAAAACAATATGCTCAGGACCAATCATGTAGAGATCAACTGGCAACCATGTTTTGATTTGAGTGGAATCTGCAAAAACAGCTTGGTTTCTTGAATCTACATACCGTAAAAAATACCAACTAGAATCAACAAAAGTATCCATCGTATCAAATTCTGGAGTCCAACCTTTGCCAGTTGCGTCCCAACCCTTTTGCGCAATCAAATCTGCATGAGCTACTACTGCATATTTTTCTGTTCTCTCAATAAATTCTTTGCTTGACTTGAGTGGCGATTCACCAGTTGGCTTAAAATCTACATCAGTTGGTAGCTTCCAAGGTAACTGTTCTGCATTTACAGGGTGAGCAAAGCCTTCTGGATCGTACACAATGGGAATTGGTGTACCCCAATATCGTTGTCTAGAAATCAGCCAATCGCGCAATCTATATGTAGTTACTCGTTTACCCCATCCCTTTTCTTCCATGTGATCCATGATTTTTTGTGTTGCATCATGAATTTCCATACCGTCTAAGAAATCTGAGTTCACCATTCTGCCCTCTTCTTCTTGAACTTGGGCTGCGGTTTTTATTTCAGAAGTATCACCGTTTGCAGCTTTCACAACTCTAATCACTTCGATTTTTTGTGGGCCATTTTGTACGTTTACAAATTGACTAAACTCAAAATCTCTCATGTCATGTGCTGGCACACCCACAACTGCACCTGTTCCAAATCCTCCTAACACAAAATCTGAAACCCAAATCGGCATTTTTTTATTCGTTAATTGATTAACCGCATAATGACCAGTGAACGCACCGGTTTTTTTCTTGCCTTCTTGCTGTCTGTCTAACTCCGATTTTTTACTTGCTGCTTCCAAATACTCAGCAACTTCTTTATTGTCTCGCCCGATCTCTTTTGCAAACTCATGCTCTGGGGCAATCACAACAAATGTGGCGCCAAAATTTGTATCAGGACGTGTTGTAAAACAAGAAATTGTTTTATCTGTATCTGCTATTTGATATGAAATTTCTATTCCAGTTTTTTTACCAATCCAGTTAAGTTGTTGCGCTTTTGTAGCTTCTGGCCAGTCAACTAAATCTAAACCAGTAATTAACTCCTCCTGGTAATGAGTAATTTTGTAATACCACTGTTTGAGTTCTTTTTGCACTACTTCTGAGTCGCAACGTTCACATTTACCCTCAACCACTTGTTCATTTGCCAAAACTGTTTGATCTTGCGGACACCAATTTACCATCCCATTTTTTTGATAGGCTAAACCTTTGTTGAACATCTGGATAAAGATCCATTGTGTCCATTTATAATATTCCGGGTGATTTGTTGCTAACTCATTTTTCCAATCATAAGAAACACCAATTCTTTTAATTTGTCGTCTAAACGTATTAATTGCTTCTTTTGTTGTAACTGTAGGATGCACACCTGTTTTAATTGCATAGTTTTCTGCAGGCAACCCAAATGCATCCCATCCAACAGGAAAAAATACATCTTTGCCTTTCATTCTGTAGTGACGAGCTAAAATATCTAAAGCTGTTTTACTTTCAACATGCCCCACATGTAGCCCAGATCCAGATGGATATGCAAATGCAAAGAGCAAATACATTTTCTCTTTTACACCATCAGGAGCACTACCTTTTTCACTCTGTTGAAATAGTTGATTATTTTCCCAGATTTGCTGCCATTTTTCTTCAATTTGATTTTGGTTAAACATATTATCCCTATTCCTGTATTTTTGCTTTCTTAATTATAGTTTCTTTATTTTTATTTGTAGTACCGATTTTATACAAAAAAACCCTCTTTTTGAGGGGGTTTTACTTACAATAACAACTCCCCTTTTTGCTTAGAGGTTAAGAAGAAGTAAGTTGTTATTTTTTTGTAACATACAGGTAGAGTATATCACACTTTTTGAGGTATACTAAAAATAGTATATGTCTTCACTCAAACAAACTCTAGCTGTATTACTCGCAATTGGACTTGCATATTTTTGGCTTTCTACGCCAAGTTTGTCATATTATTCCTTGCAGGCTTTTGCACTCGCAACACTCGGATTCTTTATTAGTAAACGAGCTGCCAAAGCCCAACTTTGGCATATACTTCCAACAGCTCACTCAATCGAAATTGTATTTATCTCGTTTGCAGTAATACTTTTGGTTGGCTCTACAGGAAATGCAAACTCTATTTTCTACCCGTTTGGCTATATTCATCTTTTCTTTTTAGTTATGACAACCAGACAATCAACCGCCATAACAGCAACTATTGCTACTATGCTGGTTCACTACGCAATTGAACCAACCATAACTGCAACAAGCATTGCAACGCTCACAACGTTGCCTCTCATGTTGCTATTCTTCCTCTTTGCTAGACGTCAATACGATGACGCTCGGTTACAACAAAAAATAGCAGAAACAGAAAGTATACAACTTGATTCTATTTCTAACAGCGCACACACGCTTGAAAGTTTTATCTCTCAATTTTTACAACCTAAACTTGCAGTTCTCAAAGATATTATTGAAGTTTCAATTCATAGAAATGAACCTATTGATCCCCATATGCTCGATACTCAAATTACCTTGATGGGAACTGAAAGTCAAAAGATTATTGAAACAGCCAAGTCTGAAAAAAAAGTAACTCTAAAGTCGTGAAAAAAACCGTTATTATTCTTACTGCTTGCACCCTTTTTTTATTGGGTTTTAAATTAGCAAGCGCCGAAAGACTTGAATCTAACTCGTATGTTATTACCTTTGGAAATTTCAATATAACATCTGGAGAAAAAAGTAGTACAAATTACAACGTAACAGATACCGTTGGTCAAACTGGGGCAGGTCCATATGGACAATACGGTAGTTCTACCTATTTTGTTGGCTCAGGTTTTCAATATATTTATCAAATCGATGACTTTAGTTTCCAGATCTCAAAAAATTTAATCGCACTCGGAGAACTAATTGAGCTAACTCATTCTACTGACTCGCATACACTCACTATCACCACAAAAGGTGCGGGTGGATACTCCGTGTATGCTTTTGAAAAACATCCGCTTAGACAAGTTGCTGGTTCTGAAGAAATTCCAGATACTACATGTAACACTGGCACTTGTACTCATACGACCGCAGCTGTTTGGAATAACCAGTCTGTGGCTGGTTTTGGTTACAATATGTCTGGAAATGATGTTCCCGCACACTTTATTAACAGTACCTACTACAAGAGTTTCGCAAACGACGAGGTTGCAGAATCAATGCAAGTCGTTATGAGTTCTGACAATGTTGCAAATGCACGACAATCAACGGTAACGTATAAAGCAGGAATTGGAAGCAGTCAAGCTGAAGGAAATTATGAAACCGCAATTGTATATGTCGCGGTACCGGGATATTAGTTTGTTTGGCACTTAACACTCTATGAAAAACCTAAAAAAATCGCTATTACTTTTAACACTTCTTGTTGGAACATTAGTATGTATAAATTTTCTAAACATTCCTCAAATTTTTGCCCAAGAAACACAAGGTTCTGAAATAAATTTAACCGTTTCTCCGCCAGTTTCATATCTACATGTTGCCCCAGGAACTGCTGTAAATCACACTATTATCTTAGAAAATAATGGCAATACCTCAGTTACGGTTTTGCCTACTATAGTAGATTTTACTACTGACGGCAAAACCGGCCGAGCCATTGTCACAAATCAACTTACATTCCCATATATTTCTATGGGAATTGATAACTCGGTCACCGAGGTAACTATCCCTCCACAAAAAAAAGCTCAATTAACACTCTATATTAACGTTCCTAAAGATTCTGAAGAAAAAGAATATCCCCTTACAGTCCTATTTTTCTCAAAAAATGAACTAGAAAAAACAAAAAACAATATATCACTTCAAAATAGTGATACAACAGACTCACAAATTAGCGCGGCAATTGGCAGTAATTTAATTGTACTTGTCGCCAAACAAAATGTGTTCACAAAAACCTTAGAACTTTTTGACTTCAATGCACCAAAAGTAATTGACAGTTTTGGAAAAGTTGAGTTTGCACCTATCGTGAAAAATAATAGCTTTGGTGGAGTCGCTGCTTCTGGAAGCGCAAAAATAGTTAACTGGCGTAAACAAACAATTGCTGAGTTTGAAATATATCCGGATATAATCTTGGGACACAACTCAAGAGAACTTCGCGCCCTCCTTTCAAACTCCGACCCTAAAGAACCAGAAGTTGGTTCTTTTTCTTACAAACCAAAATTGCTCATAGGGCCATATCAAATAGTCGTCACCCTAAAAAATGAACAAAATGCTGTTATTACTCATGCAGTTCATGTATTTTATGCATTTCCAATCGTTCTTCTGATAGCGATTGGCATTGGAATTGCCATTTCTCTTTTCTTTTCCAGAACAAAACCAAAAACGAACAATTTATAATACTATCTCCATATTGTAATACTTAAAAAAACCCTCTAGTATTAACTTAAAGACACGGATTTGCGTTTTTTGTATTGAAAAAAATACAAAAAGATTAATAAAAAGCAAAAATGAAAAACAAAATTTCAAAAACAACAAGAAAAAAAATGATTACTGCCTCGCTTGTATTTGCTAGTATCCTGTTTGGAGGCATGTACCAAAAAAGTGAATCTGCAAGTCTTACAAATGTTTCTGTTACTTTATCTAACTCACAACTTTCCTTTAGTGGTGCACTTGCCGCAGGAAATACAGTCGGTGCATCTCAAGTAATAATAGATACAACTACTGGCAACTGGCCATCAACAACTTCCGCACAGCTGGTAAGTGGTGATGGAACAGATGACGATGTCGGCATAGGAAACGGTCAAACAATCTCGACCTATTCCATTACAAGTATAAATAGTGCCTCAACATTTAATGTTACCCCTGTACTTGCTTCTGGAGACACAGAAACTGGCGACCTCGTCATTGCAACCAGATCAGCAACACAAACAATAAGATTTACCACTGCAAATGCAATTTTAAACGGAGCTTTCAGAATTTTAGTCCCTGCCGTAACAACTGACGCAAATTCACAAGATGGTTTGCCAGACGCAGGTAACTTTGATTATAGTAATTCAGCACCAACTGTGACTTGTCCATCAGATATATCGGGATATGATTTTTTCACTGGATCTGCTACTGCATCTGCAATTACTGTTAATGGTCAAGACTACCACTCTTTTGAATGTCGATATGCTGGTACAGGTGCAATTGGCACTGTTTTTGATGGCACGACAAACGGCGCAATTGTTATTGACGACCTTATCAACCCAGCTCCAAAAGTCGCACATACTACAGGATTGGCAGATACTTATAGAATCATCGTGCAACACCTTGCTGGGGGAACCTATGCAGTAACTGACTCAACAACCGCATCAATTGGTGTTATTGAGGCTGTAAGAGTAACTGCTTCAGTTGCACCACAAATCACCTTTCAAATTAGTGGTGTTGCTTCTGGAATAACTGCGTGTGGAGTTACTACAGATGTCACGACTACTGCTGCTGCAGTACCACTTGGAGAACTTTCAATTTCTGCATTCACAGACGCTGCCCAAGCACTCGCAGTTTCTACAAATGCAAGCAACGGATATGCTGTTACAACTAGAGCTAATGACCAGCTTGGAAAAGATGCTGAGGTTTGTACTGGAGACAACACAGGTGCTGATTGTATTCCAGATGCTACAGGAAATGGTGCAAACATCACGCACACTGCGTCAGGAAGATGGGACTCGACCACATATAAAGGCTTTGGTTTTTCTCTTGATGACGTAAATACTTCTGGCCTAACACCAGTATTTGAATACGACACCACGAGTGGTAACTGTTCTGGTGGCACATACTGCGCACGACAATTTGCAGATACCGAAAACTCACAAGCTGCGCAACAAATCTTCTCTTCTACTACTGTTGCAAGTGATCACAACTTGTATGTTTGTTACAGAGCAATCATCAGTGCGACACAATCTGCAGGTGATTACGAAAACCATATTATTTATACCGCAACTGCAACCTTTTAAAATCAAAATATTATAGGAACGACCAAATGAAAACTGCCCAACTTCATACAAATAAAAAAATTGCACTTGCTGCTGGTTTCGTCGCAATTTCAACAGTTTTTTCAACACTTAGCTCTGGGGTACTAGCGCAAGAAGCAAACAACCCATTCGTGCCTACATCAGAAACTGGAAATAATGCAGCTCAGAATGTTCCTGTACTTTACAACACACCAACTGCCATCCCAGCTGTTGAGCAACAAAATGTGGCACTGACAGCTATTCCTCCAAGACTTGGCGATGACGGTTCACTTAAAGCTGCGCCAGGAGAAAAACTACAAGTACAACTACGTGTAAGAAATATTTCCGAGAAAGCAGTTTCTGTGCTCACCTCCGCACAAGATTTTATACTTGATGCTGATGGACAAACCCCAATCCCGATTGATGATAACGTTTCAAACCGCTGGAGTCTTGCTTCATGGCTCACAATTAGTCCAACTGAACACAGAATTGCAGCAAAATCTACCGTAGGCATTAATGTTTTGATAGATGTCCCAGAAGATGCCCTTCCAGGTGGCCACTATGCTATGGTTTTGCATGAACCAGGTCAAAGAACAGTAAATAATAACTTAGTAATCGAAGACGTTACGAGTGGATCAAGCACTGCAATCAACCAAAGAGTTGGTACATTACTCTATGTGACTGTTGAAGGCCCAATCAATGAAGAGGCATACGTCAGAGATTTCTCATTTCCTTCCTTTAGTGAATATGGTCCTGTTCCATTCGAATTTACCGTAGAGAATAATTCAGACGTTCACATTACCCCTCAAATGAGTGTTGAAGTCTTTAACATTTTCGGACAAAGAGTTGAGACCATTACAATTGACCAAAAAAACATCTTCCCACTGACAAGTAGAGAATTTGCAGGTAGTTGGGATCGAATTTGGGGCTGGGGTTTATACAATGCCAAACTCACTATGAGTTATGGCTCAATGGGTTCAATTGTTGTAGCAAACTCAAGTTTCTGGTTGATTCCTCTTAAATTGTTAATTGCACTGCTCACAATTCTGTTAGCACTCACCTTGACTGGACTTGCAATCAGAAAACATCTACAACACAAAAAAACCTTAGAAGAAAAACGAATTGCTGAATTGGAAGCAAAAATTGAAGAGATGCAATCAGATGAAAAATGAGAATAAATGTTACTCGTAATTTTATAAAATTTGTTCTATTCTTATTTTTTATATTTATACACCAATCTTTTTTGACAAAAACACATGCTCAAGAAGGTGGTATCGGTCCTGGTGAAACTATTCAAACGAACCCAAAGGTTAGAGATAACACAATTACAGCTACCGTCCCAGATATAGTTGCCCCAAGTGTTCCGTTTCTTATTGCTCCAGAGGACGAATCACTGCTCAACGATGCCACCCCTAGTTTTGTCTGGCAACAATCAACTGACAATGTAGGTGTTGACCATTATGAGCTCTATATAGACGGGAACTTAGAATTTGGATCAATTCCCACCTCAAGTACGAGCAACAGTGAATATACTCTAACCTATGACAGTGATGCCGGTACTTACACCCTTGTGCCTACCGACCTTCTCTCAAATGGCAGTCATACCTGGTATGTCAAAGTCTATGACGCTGTTGGAAACAACAATGTCTCTGCTACCTGGGACTTCACTATAGATACAAATGCCCCTAGTTTTGTTATCCAAACTATCGGTCCTCTGGCAACAAATATTTCTGCACAAGACTTCGGTTCTGTTCCAGAGGAAACCATTGAACTTGAGGACAACGAACCTGAGTTTACAGGTATCGGCGAAACAAACTCAACTGTACAAGTAACTGTGCAAATTCCAGGAGAAAGTAACCAGATTATTAACTTTTCGGTGGGTGCGGGCGGAACATGGACTTTCCAGCTGGGTATCTTACCAAGGGATGAGATTATAACCCTCAATTTTGTTATCACCGATGAAGCTGGAAATATAAGTGTCATCACAAACTTAAGAATATTAATCATTCAAGGCTACATTATCATTCCACCTCCACCGACTCCAACTCCTACACCATTCCCTACGCCAACAGTCTCACCAGAACCAAGTCCTGAAGCTACAACTTCTGCAACTCCACCCCCCACGCCCACTCCTACACCAATCATAAAAATTCCAATCCTTCCACTTGAAGAAATAGCCAAAATCATTAAAGATCAAATAGCCAAAATCATACCAGAACCCTTACGAGTCATCGTAGCAATTATTCCTCAAGAAATTCGCCAAGCAATTCAACAATCTACTGATGCTGTTGCCCCAATTGGAGTACTTGTTGCTACAGCTGCGGTCCCCGCTTTTAGTCTCTTCACACTATTGCTTCAATTTGGGCAACAGTTTTCTTGGGATATTCTTCTAAAAATACTCCAAGCTTTAGGGTTGCTTCCACCTAAAGAGCCTCAAGGTATGGTGTTTGATTCTCAAACAAATGAGCCAGTGCCATTTGCTCTCCTTACTATCAACTCAACTAACGAAGTTGGAGAAAAAATTATCGAAACAGCCGTTACAGATGTAGATGGTATATATCAAGGAATTCAGTTACCTATTGGTTCATATCAAATTATTGTCGCACAACAAGATTATACTTTTCCAACACTAAAGGTCAGACCAGGTTATTTTAGCATCCAAGAATACTATAAAGGTGAAATTTTTGAAGTTAACTCTAACAGAAATCAACAACTCTTCCTTATTCCAATGGATAGAAAAACCAAATCTGAATACAAGTCCTCGATAGGAAAAACCGTAAAAGGCATTATAAAAAGAATTAGGCTTGTTGATTTATTTTGGCCACTCTTTTTAATCTCTATGCTCATAACCTTATTTTATCCTACATTGATTAATTTCTTAATGCTTGGCTTCTACTGTTTATTGCTATTAAAGCGCGTTATTAAGTCATTTAAAAAACCTACTATATCTGGATTCGTAACAAACACCTCAAGTGAACCGATTCAAAACGCCATTGTCAGGATTAGTGACCCTGCAAAGGGCGAACTTGTAGCAATTGTGAATACTAATAAACTCGGTTACTATCAATCATTCCTTGAACCCAACAAATATCAAATTCAGATTACTAAAACCGGTCTTGTTTGGGAACGTAAAGAGTCTCAACTGAGTTTTGAAGAAGTTGATGTTACTACAGAAAGAAAGACTGTAGATGCCGTTATGCGTGACATTACGGACATTTACAAAGAACTCTTTGGCGAACTCCCACAATAATAAACGCATAATATTTGCACATCTTTGATATAGTATTCAGAAGTTCATTAGACAGAATTCTATACAAATTTTAAGACACCTTCAAAGCGCGAAGATAACTCCATTTTTGACCGATCGACCAACTAAGATCAAATACTGTTTTACTTAGCAGTCAGACACCACTTCTGATAAATCCAGGCTAAAAATCTAAAAGAAGAATTTGTAATAAAAGTTTACTTCAATAATAAATAATTATTACTTTTCACCTAAATCTGTAACTCTCATCTCTCTCAAGAAGGCTCTTGTAGGTCAAAAAATAGGTATTTTTACTTTTATCCCACTCAATGATCCTTGCTCTCAACTTATGCTATATATGATTTGATATATTAAGCTTGTTTGATAGCTTGGTCTTATAGTAAATGAATGTATGGAGTAAAAACGTTCATATAAACATACGATGAGTATCTATCCTCCTAACAACTTTTGGACCTGTTTTGGGCTAAGAATTAATCCCATATCTCTATGAGAGAAATTTTATGCATTTAGTTCGCCTTTTATAAGATATCTTAATAATTACACCATCTATTTTAGACTAAAAATTTATTATTGCATAATTGACGATTTATTATTGCAAGGCCTGGTGTTATATTAACGCAACGACCTACATTACATTATAAGTATATAAAAATAGATATAATTCATCAACTATAAATAGAAAAAATATTCACCCGAAAGTTGGCTGAAAAATGGTATCAAAAGATAAAAAAGACTCTGTGAATAAAATGCGCTGAGACAATCAGTGCGTGTTCGTACACACTTCTGCCTTGAATAAAGTCTGTGTATTTGGGTAACCTATAGAGAAAATAACGAATTGAGCCTAAATAAGATAATTTTGATAGTTTCTACTTCTTTGAAATAAAATGTAGAAAAACCCGGATCTTCAAGTAAAATTGCTACTACTCTGTCATAAACCATAGATATATCATTTTTATATTTATTAATCAATCTTTTTTCGTTCATCACCTTTTTTAGCAATCTATTGACTTCATTGCTGACTCCAGAGTAGGACTCTACAATGTCAAGTAGCCCATATTTTTCTATGATAAATGAAGAATCCGTGGCAAGTTTCCACTGGTCAACCGAAAACAGGAGTACATTTGAGTAATAAGTGTTTTGACACTCCTTCAAGACAATATCTGAAAAACCGCCAGGAGATATATATACCCCTCTATTTATTGAAAGCGCCCCTTCAGAGAGCAAGAGATTACGCAAAAATCTAAACTGTTTATCAAATGAAGGAGATTCCATAAAGACTAAGCAATCCCAGTTACCCTTCCATGTATCCCATTTTGGAGATAAAGCCGGAAATTCGCTTTCTAATAGGACTGTCCCATGATGAGTAATGCTAATTGTGGTAACGCCCAAAACTTTTTGAGAACTTATAACTAACTGCTTCTTAAGTGCAAATAAAAGTGATCTAAAACCACCACCAGATAGTTCCGGAACAAGCAACTGCAACTGAGCAACTGGAACCCTGCTCTTAGTTCTTGTAACATCAGAATACAATGCTAAAAGTATCTTTTGGGTATTTTTCTTCATATTTTTAGCTCATAGCTTAAATCAAATAACTAAATTACCACTTTCGCCTGTCATTCGCAAGTCCAAACCTGGAATAAATATTATATAAATATCAAAATGTACACCAACTATTTTTAGTTGCATTATTTTAAATAATATTATTGATTGTTAATACATCTATATTTTGTTACTTATCCACATTTATCACCCGAACTAGCAATAATATATCAACTTATTAACAATTTTCGCAATTACTGTTAATAATAGCCTGGTAATAACTACCAACAAAACTTAGTTTGCTTTTCACTTCACATACTAACACTTTTTTAAACACATTCACATACCTTGTTGCATCAATACCAACACAAGCTAAAAACACTATTTATGCCTGTAATTACATACAAAACGCAAACTATTGATCCTATTTGATGTCTATGAAAACCGTGAAATATCTCTATATTCTCCGCAAAAATGCACTATTTCATGGGTTTTTCCTGTTGACACTGAGCTCGAGTATTCTTGAGGTATTGCCAAGTGTACTCGACTTGTCTAAAATTAAGTAAGAGCAGTCTAAAATGTCTAATTACTCTAGAAAAAAGATACGGCAGACTGCAAAAAATAATGGCCGCCCAAACAAGATATATCACTAGCCTCCTTTCAGTTTTTTCCACATTTCTGGAAAGTCTCAACGTATCTCACGATTTAGCTTTGTTGACAACAGAAAAGTTTGTTGTATTTACTACTACCCGCAAAAAAAATGATGAAAATTGGTCGGAGAACTGGCAACTAAGCGAGCTAGAAAAATTTATAACCACCCAAAATGTGCCGCATAAATCGGCTGTCTTGATGAGAAAGTTTGTTACAAACTACACTCCATTCGAAGTAGACGTCTACTTGCACGATTTTTTGACTGCGCTCAAAACTGATAACCGTTCTGAATCAACGATCAAAAACTACAGAAGCGATATTCAACAATTTTCCAACTTTGCTGGCCATAAAAAATTGAAGCACCTATTTGATCCTCAAAACCTCAGGGGTTTTGTGCAAAGTCAGCTCAAACTTGGATTACAAGTTTCAACAATCAAAAGAAAACTCTCGAGCATTTCTCAGTTTGCTCTCTGGGCAGAATCAGAAAAAATCATTTCAGACACCTCTTTCTGGATTTCAGATATGGAAAGTTTGGTCTCAGGCAGAGTTACAACACAACAAAGTTTTCCAGAGTCTCGTTCTACAACAAAGACAGCAACTCAAGAACTTGAAGACTACCTGATTAGTCTTGAGGTTGACGGTCACTCCAACTCAACCATAAAAAACTATAAATCAGATGTTAGCCAATTTTTAGAGTTCTCCAACAAATCAGAACTACAAACTATACTTTCCCAAGAAGAAATTGAAAAATTTGTTATTTCTCAAAAAAAGCTTGGTCTTAAGGTCAGCTCTATAAAACGAAAAATTGCCAGTATTTCTCAGTTTGCACTCTGGGCAGAACATCGTGGCGCCGTTCATAATGTCTCAACTTGGGTACACGCTTTTTCTAACAAACTTTTTGAGTTACAACAAACACTACCAGATACCTCTGCAACTTCACCAAAACACTCAGTTATCCCGAAAAACTTTGAGTTAAAACTAAATCCAACGACCTTGATTCATGCATATGATAAAAAACCTCAACATACGGGTTGGAGTTTACCTGTACCAAACTTTGCCTCAGATGAAAATGCTAAAAATCACTCTACCAAAAACAGTTCTAGCTCTGCTTCTGAAAAAACCAAAGAAAACCAAAATGTTTACTCTGGTATAAAAGCCAACCTAAAAGAATTTGCACGCCAAATTAACATAAAACGAAACAAACAGTTTCTCCCTTATCTGAATCTGGTGATGCTGTTCATATTCGTTATTGGTTTGGGTATTTTGGCGTACCAACAGTTTATTGTGCAGGCTCCTACACCATTTGCATACCCAAGTACACCAGTACGACCAAATCGTGAACTCTCATTCCAGGGAAGATTAACCGATACTGCTCAAAATCCCATCATTACTGCAACAAATATGGCCTTCAGACTCTATGACACTGGTCCTGGTACAGGCGGCACACAACTCTGGAGCTCAGGAACTTGTAGCGTCACTCCAGATCAAGACGGAATTTTTAACGTTGGCCTGGGTGATGACTGTGGATCTGAGATAACTCAAGACGTGTTCACGGAAAACTCGAATGTTTGGTTAGAAGTTCAAATAGTTTCAGAAACATTAACACCAAGACAAAGTATAAAAACAGTTGCGTATGCTTTGAACTCAGAAACAGTTCAGGGTTATCCGATTAGTGCAACTGGGGCGGCGACTACCAATACTATTCTCACTATGAATGCCGGTGGACAAGTAGTTATTGGTGAGGTTTCGCCAAGAATTAGATCTGTTTCTGGAACATTTGCTTTAGAAGCACAAGCACTCAATATTCTCACAACTTCTGGCTCAAACGGAAACATTACAATCAATCCTGATGGAACGGGTAAAGTAATTGTTCAATCAGATTTAGACCTAGAAGGTTACTTACGTGCACCTGGAGCTACCCTATCTGCAACCTATGCTGGTGGCACCGCCCTTGTTGCAAAAGGTGGCCCAAGTGGAACCGCAAATATTCAGGAATGGCAAAATAGTAGTGGTACTGTTTTAAGTAACTTTACCTCGGCAGGTAATCTGACTATCGCAACGGCAAGTGTTGCCAATCGTGATACTGGGCCTTGGCCTATTTTGCTTACTGACGGCGTTGGCGGTACGACAAGGGCGCATCTAGTACACGATACCACCGCAACAAGATTATACGCAGTAGGGCCAAACGGGGCTACTTATGGAACTTTTGAAACATCCAACGCAGGTCTGGGAGTTAAGTCGAATGGAAATCTCACGTTTAACGCTACGGAAGGAGTTGGCGGTGGGCAATTGTATCTTACCGTTAATAGTGGATTTGATTTAACGGTAACAGGAAATAGCGCATTTTTTAGAAATGGTAGTGATACGGTCCGTATTATTGCCTCCGGTGTTGCCGGGCAGACCGCCAATTTGCAGAATTGGACGAATAGTAATTCTGTGACTCTGGCGTCAGTGTCGGCGGTTGGAGGAGGGTATTTCGCTGGCAACGTGGGTATTGGTTCGACAACTCCAGGATACACTCTTGATGTTGTTGGTGAATTTAATTTAACAGATGCAATTAGAGTTGCTGGTAATGCTGGTACTTCTGGTTATTTACTCACCTCTTCTGCAGGTGGTGCTAACACCTGGACTGATCCTGCTTCTTTAGCTGGTGCTAACTACTGGAGACTTAATGCTGGAACAG
>CAZZDG010000013.1:0-22537 GCA_964652415.1 uncultured Pseudomonadales bacterium
ATAAGAATATCTATAAAAATATCGGCAAAGTAAATACCAATGAGCAAACCAAAAACATTATAAATAGTCATTGCGCCCATATATCCAATTAAATCATCAAGACCAATTAAAAAAGGTAAGAAGAATGACCATTTTGCTAGATCAACAGCTTTCATTGGCTTAACATCAGGTTTTCCCATCTCAGGCATCCAAAAAGTAAACACTCTGGTCAAATAATGTAAAACAGTCACAAAAAAAACGGTTATTCTAGTTATAAATTGTGGAATTTGTTTAGAATGTTCGAAGTATTCCATTCCCTCATACGCAAGCTTAACCATCACACTGCCAGCGAAAATAAGAATCGGAGTAATTAACCAAAAGACTTCTTTGGCAAATCCCCATAGAAAAAGAACCAAAGTAACGCCTACATAGCAACCTAAAACAGTTGCAACATTCATCACAACCCGTGCTTGTGATCCTGGGTTGCTTATCTGCATTCTACCTATAATCAAGGCATAATCAATTGCTGTCACAAAATAAAGGAAAAATCCAACAAAAACATCAATAAAACTGAATTTAAGCAAGACTTTTTCTGTCAAACTAGGATTAATTAAATCTGTAATAAAAAATTTTGAAGAAACAATAAAAAAAACGTAGGAAGCTATGCAAATAGCAACTGGGAGTAACTGATTTAACAGCTTTCCACTTTTTGTTGTCGCGTTTTTATCAAGCCAAGTAAAGATATTTAACATATAGAAAGTATTCTAGCTTATAGAATTAACTCTTGCCACACCAACTCAGAAAATAAAAGATCAGGCACCCATGCTATAATTTTTTATATGAAGTCTCTGAAGTTATTCTTGCAAAAAAGGGCACCTATCCAACACCTACTTATTTTAGTTGGTATTTTTTATTTGTTTATTTCTGTCTTAACATACCATCCTGATAATAAACAAGTATTGTTTTGGGCAAGTATTGACGGAATAAAATTGGTAGATGTTTGGAAAGTCGGTGCAGAAAAATATCCTCAAATAAGTCAGTTTAACTATCCACCAGCCCACTATGTTGTAGATAAATTGTTATACTTTGTGGCAAAACCAATAGCAGGCGCTGACTACGAAAAATGGCTTATAGCACCGAATGACCACGATCGCTTTACCCCCCAGTTAGCACGGTATGCCTTTGCCACTAAATTTGGACTGATACTGCTTGGTATTTTTTCAGGCTACTTGGTGTATTTAATCAGTAAAAAACTCACCAATGAAAAACAGGCGATCATCGCCACAACAATTTGGCTTCTTAATCCAATAACTATCTATAGCTTACCTATGATGGGTCAAAACGACATCATCGCTATCTGTTTCTTTTTGCTTGGCTGGCTAGCACTCGAAAAAAGAAAACTACTCGCTACATTCCTTTTTGGAATTGGAACTGCAGTTAAAATGATTCCAATTATTTGGTTACCATTCCTACTAGTGAGCACCTCAAAAAAGAACTGGATTCAAAAATTCTATATCTTTTTAGGAAGTGCTGTACTCTATGTCATAACACTGCTACCTTTTCTTGGCAATGAAAATTTCCAAAAATCAATACTCACTGGAAACCACAATCAAAGATTTTTATATGCACAGCTTTCTTTTGGATTTTCAGAAGCAGTTTATATAATCCCAATTTTACTCATGATACTTTTAGCTGCTTTATTCACTCATACTGAGAACAAAACCAAACAGCTTTCCTTTACTGCATTCACACTTATGATTGTAAACATGACTATGTTAAGCTTCACTCATTTCCACCCACAATGGTGGGTATGGGTAATCTTGTTTTGGTCGATGTGGATAGCAACTATTGATGCAAAAAAAATTGGAGCTGTAATTGTAGTCAGCATTATCAGCTTTATCTGTTGGTCTGTAATTGTACTTTTATTTAACGATAAAGCACTAAGTTGGGCACTGCTTATGCCACTCAACTCTCATTTAGTTAATTTACCTACCATCAGAAGCTTTCTTGATGCTCGAGGTGCTAATATAGAACAACTGGTAAATCTCGCATACACATGGCTTGCTGGCACTTCGGTTGTCGCAATTGCACTTGCATTTAAAAATGACTTCCCAAACATTCACGATGCAATCGTCTTACCTCAATCACTAACTAATACAATAAAAACAATTCGCACAAATACTGTTTTACGCAAACTGAGCACATTTTCATTTCTAGCGTTACTATTTTTTATTCTTAGCTTTATTGCACAAATCATTCCAGCACCACTTGCAAGCAAACCGCCAACCACTGTTACATATCAACCACTTATTTCTTCGCACAAAATAGTTGTAGATCCCCAATTTAGCGCATTCAATCGTTTTGATTTATACCTTTCTGATACAACATTACAAGGAAAAGGTGCATTCAATGTAGTAGTTTTCCAAGGTGAAAAAAACATATACCAACAGACCTTACAGGGATCAAACATTGGATTTGAATCTATCGTCAGGTTTGATATCCCTGTTGAAACTGCTACTGACGAAAAAATAAGTTATACCGTCAAAATTGCACCAATAGAATTTCAGGAAGATGATGAACCACTAATTGTTGACGCTGATACAATACAAGTTGGCATAACCAACACTCAAGACCCTCAGAACAGTCTTGCAATCAGACCATACTTTGCTCAACCTGCTCAAAATACTATCTTAAATAGATCAATACAAACAATGCAGAACATTGTAAGTCAAACATCAGGACTTTTTGTTCTACTCATACTTTCCATTTTTATTTTAGGTTAATCACTTTCTGATTATATTTTTATAGGTCATATTTTTGGCATTTTTCGGGTATTTTGGGTGTTTGCATTCTTCCAGATGTGATTTATACTTTCCCTTGATAGTGGTAAAAAATGGTAAAAGAGCCTGTAAAATAAAATGTATATTGGTAAATATTACTACAGTTTAGAAGAAAAAGGCAGACTCTCATTACCAAAAGAATTTAGACAAGAGAACAACTCATGGGTTGTTACCAGAGGTTTAGATGGTGGTTTATTTCTCTTCAAAGAATCAGACTTCCAAACACAACTCGAAAGTCTCTTGTCACGCACATTCACAAAAAAAACTAATCGTGACTTTGTAAGATTAATGACAAATGAAGCGAAAGTGGTCACCCCAGACAAAAATGGTCGAGTACATCTGCCCGAGTACTTGATTTCTTTTGCAAAATTACAAAAAACAGTCGTGATAGTCGGTAGTCTTGAAAAAATCGAAATTTGGGATCAAGACACCTATCACACATACATTGATTCAATTGAATCAAATGCAGAAGAGATTGCTGAACAACTGGAGGATTATGGAAAATAAACACATTACTGTCATGCTAGAAGACGCCGTAAAGGCTTTAGATATACAAACAGATTATTGGTATATTGACGGTACCTTTGGCAGAGGTGGACACACCGAAAAAATTCTACAAGCAGGAGGAAAAGTTATTGCTCTTGATTTTGATCAAGAAGCAATAGATTACGGTACAGGAAAATTTGCCTCAGATATTGAAAAAGGTAACTTATTCTTAATTAGAGAAAACTTTGCCTCTTTGACAGAAACAGTTTCAAACTTACAAAAAAATAATCAGATCGGTGAAATTCATGGAGTTCTTCTTGATTTTGGAACCAGCACTCAACAACTCACCTCACAAGAAAGAGGTTTTAGCTTTGAGGGTGATGGACCTTTAGACATGAGAATGGATCAAAGGCTTGGAGTACAGGCAAAAGATTTGCTCGCAATCATTCCAGAAAATCAACTGACAGAATTATTCAGAGATTTTGGAGGAGAAATTGACGCAAAGAGAATTGTGAAAGCAATTAAAGCATCAAAAACTCCAATCACACAAACCAATCAACTCGCTGATTTAATTGTTAAAGTCAAAGGCAGACAAAAAGGTAAATTGCATCCTGCGACAAAAGTGTTTCAAGCACTACGAATTGCAGTAAACACTGAACTAGACAATATCACATCACTGCTACCACAGGCACTCAATATCCTAGTTGATGGTGGAAAAATCGTCACGATTGCATTTCATGAAGGAGAGGACAAAATTGTGAAACACACGTTTAGGTCTTGGGAGGCTGAAAATCTTGGGATTACAGCCAAAAAACCAACAACTCCTTCAGAAGAAGAAATTAGTATAAATGCACGCGCCAGAAGCGCAAAAATGAGAGTCTTTACTAAAGGCACACATGAACAACAATAAAATAAAATTCTATTACGCAATCCTCCTTTTGGTTTTAGGAATAAAGGTAGTTGCAACTATTTTTAGTAGTGGTTTATCTGTGCATCATGGTAAAAAAATTGCACAATTGCAACTACAAAAAAACAACTTACTAGAACAACAATTGCGTTTAAATAGCGACTTCTCAAATAAAAGCTCTTTAGCAACAATCGTAACACAACACGATGTTTCACGTTATATCTCAATATCAAAATCACTCATCATAAATAGCTCGACAACAGTCGCCTCCAACTAAGAAACAAGTGTTATAGTTACTGTGATGATTAGTTCAAGAAAACCAACTACCCACCCCACATCACAAATCATTTCCAGAGGAAAAATAGGACTTTTTTTCCTCTATTTTCTACTTTTTTTAATCACAGGAAGATTGTTTTATTGGCAAATTCTTAAAAATGATGACCTCTCGAAACAGGCGGAAGATCAGTACACCAGGTCAGTAACACTCACCGGAAACAGAGGATACATTTATACTTCAGATGGTTACACCTTGGTCTCAAATAAGCAGGTTTACACACTATTTGCTCAACCACACACAATTACTGATAAGCCTGAATCTATAGCGCAAAAACTCACTCCACTCTTGCTTGCTGAATTAGAAGAATACACAGATGCCTCAGAAAGTGCAGTAAGGAATGATATTGCAAAAAACTTTGAATCTCAACTTACAGAAAAATTAAAAAAAGATTCGAAATGGGTGAATCTCAAAGCCAACATTTCAGAACACACTAAAGAATTGGTTCTCCAACTCGATATTCATGGGTTAGGTTTTGATCCACATCTCAAACGTGATTACCCTGAAGCATCAATGGCAGCGCATATCACAGGTTTTGTTGGAAAAGACACTAATGCACAAGACATAGGTTATTTCGGCATTGAAGGCGCACTGGAAAATGAACTCAAAGCTCGTTCTACCAAAAACACAGTGATAACTGATGCACTTGGGCTCCAACTATCAGGCGAAAATACTATTTCTGAACATTTAATCGACGGTAGAAGTGTAACACTCACAATTAGAAGAGACATACAGAATATTATTGAAACAGAACTACAAAAAGCAATTGAACGCTATGGAGCTAAATCTGGTGAAATTATAATTATGGAACCCGCTACCGGTAAAATTTTAGGACTTGCTGCATATCCCAACTACTTACAAGCAGAATTTTACAAATTCGATTCAAACTTTCACAAAAATCCAACACTCAGTGATCTTTATGAACCTGGCTCTACTTTCAAAACTCTCACCGTTTCCGCAGGGATAGAGGAGGGTGTTATTACTACAGAAACTCAGTGTGATATTTGTGCAGGACCAAGAACCTACGGCAAATACACTATTAGAACTTGGAACAACGAATACACTCCAAATATTACTATGGAAGAGGGCTTAGCAAAATCAGACAACACAGCAATGATTTTTATTGCAGAAAAATTGGGGATAGATACTTTTAAAAACTACCTAAAAAAATTCAAAATTGGTGACCCAATTGGTATCGATTTACAAGAAGACCAAACAACCCCGTTTCCGAAAGACTGGGGTGAAGTGAAACTGGCTACGACTTCTTTTGGTCAAGGAATTGTAGCCAACAGTATGCAGATGCTCAGAGCAATTAATACAATTGCAAATGATGGTGAAATGATGCGACCGATGATAGTTCAGTCAGTCAAAAACACCACAACAGGTGAAGAAATTACTCATGAACCTACAAGTGAAGGGAGAATAGTTTCAAGTGAAACAGCAAAAACTGTAACCAAGATGCTTGTCTCCGCTGCACAACACGGAGAAGCGCAGTGGATTGCTTCAGAAAAATACCCAGTTGCAGGAAAAACTGGCACTTCACAAGTTGTTACAGAAAAGGGTTATGATGCTGAAAAAACAATAGCAAGTTTTGTTGGCTTTGCACCACCAGAAAATCCAAAATTCATTATGATAGTTAAACTTGTTGAGCCAGCTAGTTCACCTTGGGCAGCAGAAACAGCGGCACCTCTCTGGCACGCAATTGCAAAAAAACTCTATCTGTTACTGAATATCTTACCAAACTAAAAATGTAACTGAGCAATGTACTGTGCTAGCATAGCTGTATACAATCGAAGAGATTCAATATCTACCCATTCCTCTTCGGTATGATGAGCCCCTGACTCAGGCTTTACTTGTAAAACAGGAATGCCATATTTGGTAAAAAATCGCGCATCAGATGATCCAAAATCATTTCTTAACTCAATTGGCTTTTGTGTTGTTTGTTCAATCAAATCTATCATTTGTGTTGCAAATATATTGTTGATATCTAAGTTAAAAAAATCACCATGTGCTGTTATTTGAAACTCGCAATCTGGTCCAAAGGCATCTCTCAACTGCGCCATAATTTGCTGATAGGTAAAATGTTGAGTATATCTTAAATCAAGTGTCATAGAAGCATTATCAGGTATTGTATTTGCTGCCAACCCACCAGTAACTTTACCTAAGTTTACAGTATTAACCCAGTATCCTTGAGAAAAATCATTAAAATTTTGGCGAAGTTTGTCATAACCAGAAAATAATGAGTCAAAGGCATTCTTACCTTCCCAAGGTCGTGAACCGTGGGCACTCTTTCCCTTTGCATTTATGGTTACATGAATAAATCCTTTTGCTGCCTCTACCAACTGAAAATTATCTCCGCCATCAGGTAAGATGACAACATCAGATTGTAATTCACCAACTTCTAATAGAGCATTCACTCCATTAAAACCACCAACTTCCTCATCTGAAACCAAAACTACACGTACATTTTTATTTTCAATATCTGGAACAGTATTGAGTAGCTCCAAAAAAACAGCTGCTGCAGATTTCATATCAGAAACACCACGACCATACAATTTCCCGTCTATTTTTTCAGCAGAAAACAATTTTTTTGGTGCAGGCACGACATCAATATGTGCTAATAAGGTCACAACAGGAGCATCAGTCCTAACTTTTGGCTCAATAATTAAAGAATGAAACCCATTCTTTTCAAAAGACCTTGAGACAAATCCTGGGTTTTTAATTTTACTTAAAAACCACTCATATAATCGCAAAACCCCTTGTTGGTTGTCTACACCAGTGGTAGTATCAAATGCAATCAACTGGGTAAGATTTTGTGTTAACTGTTCATGATTCATAAAATAAAATTATAGCATGACAACAAGGGGCTTTATCTTAAATAACAAGTATATATAATAGATCATATGTATAAACAAATACTCTATAAACTAAAGCGTCCCTATCATTTACTTAAAACTGGTTTATTAGATGGATTTAAGTCAGAAATTCAATATAAATTCCCAGCAAAAAAGTTAAAAATTATTACCATCACTGGAACTGATGGAAAGACAACCTCAACTACACTGCTGTATCATGTCCTTAAAACTGCAGGTAAAAAAGTTGGCTTACTTTCTACTGTAGCAGCATATTTAGGTAACAAATCGATTGACACAGGTTTTCATGTAACTTCACCACAACCTTCAGACTTGCAAAAGTTTATGAGAGATATGGTAGATAAAGAATATGAATACCTAGTTCTTGAAGTTACCTCTCATGGAAGTTATCAATATCGAGATTGGGGAGTTACTCCAATACTTTCTGGTGTTACAAATATTGCCAATGAACATTTAGACTACCATCTCAATTATGAAGAATATCTCAGTGCTAAAGCAAATATTCTCAAAAAAGCCCCAACTGCAGTTCTCAACGCCGACGACTATTCGTATCCATTTTTGAGAAAAAAACTGGAAACTACTAACTTAGTTACGTACTCTAAAGATAGTGAGCTTCCTAAAAAAGTTCAAAAAGCAATTCTCAAACGATTCCCAGAATCATATAATCAAATGAATGCAAAACTAGTGTATGCACTCAGCAAACTACTGCATATTGAAGATTCAGATTTTACCGCAACTATTGAAAATTTTGCAGGAATTCCAGGGAGAATGCAAGTTATCCCAAATAAAAAAAGGCTCAACCTTGTTGTTGACTTTGCCCATACACCACAAGGATTGCGTTCAATTTTGCGATCACTCAAAGAACAAATGCATGAACGAAAAGACACAGGCAGGCTTATTGCAGTGTTTGGTTGCGCAGGAAAACGTGACACTTCAAAACGTCCAGAAATGGGAAAGATTGGTAGTGAACTTGCTGACATTGCAGTATTTACTGCTGAAGACCCACGAAATGAGGACACTTGGGCCATCATTCGCCAAATGAAAGAGAATATGAAAGAAAACCATGATAAGGTAGTTTCAATCGCAGAACGTGGTGAAGCAATTGAATACGCAATCAATGAATTAGCAAAACCAGGAGATACAGTTGTAGTGCTTGGAAAAGGTCATGAACAAACCATGTGCTACTTTGGTGTTGAGTATCCATGGAATGATGCAGTAGCCATTAACCAAATTCTTGAAGGAAAACACCCGAGAGTTAAATAGAAAGTCAAAATTATGCAGGCAGTGAAAGTAGTTACAATGGGTGGTGGCACAGGCATTTTTCCAGTTGTTACCGCATTAAAAAAACTCAATGTAGACATTTCAGCTGTTGTGTCTGTTTCTGATTCAGGTGGTTCCACAGGAAGAATCAGAGATGAGTTTGGATTTCAACCTGTTGGTGATTTGCGTCAATCTTTAGCTGCGCTTGCTGATCTCAAAGGTCAAGAGTGGATACAAAAACTATTACTGTATCGTTTTTCAAAAGGTGCAGGTCTGAAAGGTCATAACTTAGGAAATCTTATCCTTACTGCCCTACAAGATATGACTCAGAACACAACGGAATCACTTGAAATTGCTGAGCACATTTTTAACCTACATGGGAGAGTAATTCCTGTGACTGAGAGTTACGTTGATCTACAAATTCACTACACCGATGGAACTAAAGCGGTTGGTGAGCACATGCTTGACGAAGAAAGCAAGCATCCAAAAAAAATTGCAGAAGTAAAGTTAATGCCAAACTGCACTTTTAACCCACCTGCCAAACAAGCACTTTTAGAAGCTGACTATATAATTATTGGACCAGGAGACTTATTTGCAAGTTTACTTTCTACTTTAGTCGTTGATGATTCCAAAACTGTTTTTTCTGAAATATCTGGAAAAATTATTTACATGTCAAACTTAATGACACGAGTAACACAGACTCATGAAATGACCGCGAAACAACATCTTGAAAAAATTGAATTAGCAACAGGAAGACCAGTTGATTTTGTTATTATTAATAATCAAGAAATCCCAAAAAATATTTTAGAAACATACGCAAAGTCTAACGAATTCCCCGTCATCGATGACCTACCAAATACAAAAAAAATTATTAGAGAACCGCTTTTACTTGATCAAATGATAGAAAAAAAAGAATACGACACGGCTCACAGATCACTACTCCGTCATGATTCAACAAAACTAGAAAAAATATTCAAAAAAATAATCGAAAAGGCGTAACTATGTCACTCTTGGATTATAACAACTTTTACTTAGTAGGAATAAAAGGTGTTGCCATGACTTGTATGGCTCAGCTGCTCACTGATGCAAACAAAACAGTACAAGGATGTGACCTGGCAGAAGATTTCGTTACAAAAAAAATTCTTGATCAACTGCACCTTACTATTGTTGCTGGCTTTGATACACAAATTCCAAAAAACGTAGACTGCGTTATTTATACAGCAGCACACAATGGAAAATTTAATCCTGTTGTAATTGCTGCCCAAGAAAAAAATATCCCAACATATTCACATGCAGAAGCACAAGCTGATTTATTTAACCAGAAAAAAGGCATCGCAGTGTGTGGTGTTGGTGGAAAATCAACAGTAAGTGCTATGATCGCGTGGATTTTTACTAAAGCAAATATAGAAGCGTCATATGCCGTTGGTGTTGGTAATATACCAGGACTTGAAAAGACAGCTGCATGGAATAAAGATTCTGAATTTTTCATTGCTGAAGCAGATGAATATGTAACCGACCCGAGTGCTCCAAAACGTAACGAAAAAATTACTCCTCGATTCTCATTTTTACACCCACATTTGACAGTTTGCACAAACCTCAAATTTGATCATCCAGATGTATACCAAGATTTCGAACACACAAAAGAAGTTTTTTATGAATTTTTTGGTCAAATACATTCAGATGGAGCACTTGTTATAAATCATGCTGATTTAGTACATCAGCCAACAACAAGTGCTAAAACAGTTGTCACTTTCGGGAAAAACCATGACTCTGATTTTTCATATAGATTTAACCCAATAGAACAAAGCCCGGGATTAACAACTGCAAACGTAACACACAAAAATAAAGATTTTGCACTCCGGCTTAAGGTTCCTGGAGAATTTAATGTCGCCAACGCTGTTGCTGCAATTGCTGCTACTTTTGTTGCGGGTATTCCAGTACCTGAAAGTATTACTGCTTTAGAATCATTTGCTTCAACTCAAAGAAGATTCGAGAATAAAGGCACAAAAAATGGGGTGACCTATTTTGATGATTATGCCCACCATCCAAACGAAATCAAATCTGCAGTTGCTGCATTGAACTCGTGGTACAAAAATGAGAAAAAAATCATCATTTTTCAACCCCATACGTATTCAAGGACAAAACAATTGTTGCACGAATTTATTCATGCATTCAAAGACACAAAAGAAGCTTACTTTTTAGACATTTTTGCCTCTGCAAGAGAGTCATATGATCCATCTGTTTCTAGCGACAACATTGTCTCTGGAATTCAAAGAAACTATCCAAACATTATCGTTGAAAATTTGCACACAATAGAAACTCTTGCAAAGTTTATAGAACACAACGCAACTCCTGGCACTGTTGTATTGACACTTGGTGCCGGTGATATTTATAAAGTACACGATATAATTAAATAACAATATGTTGCATCTACTCAGTCAGTTAAAATCACAATTTCCACACCTTGAATTTAAAGAACAATATTCTTTGGCTCAACATACCACTGTCAAAATTGGTGGCCCGGCAGAACTATACTGTGAAACGAAAAAAAGTGAAGATTTCGTCGCTCTTGTCAGTTACATGCGCAAAAATAATTTGCCATTAACACTCTTGGGCTGGGGTGCGAATACATTGATCTCGGATGAAGGAATTAGAGGATTAGTCGTCAGGAATACATCACAGGGAGTTTCCATTCTTGACCAAAAAGGCAATGAAACACATTCATATAACCAGAAAGAACAAGAACAGATAGCAGCTCGCTGGCAGTCTGATTCAGAAAAAGGCACATTCACCTATGAATTCAGCGATCTTGATTATGACGAATCAGATGCACAAAGAGTATTGGTTCAACTTGATTCCGGTGTTTCTTTACCATTTGCTATAAATATATTAATCTCACAAGGTATCACAGGACTGCAATGGTACTCTAGAATTCCCGCAACTGTTGGTGGAGCCATTTATAATAATATCCATGGTGGAACTCACTTTATTTCTGAGGTCATTCAGTCAGTAACTGTTATAGACGAAATTGGTGAAGTTAGAACAATCGATAAAATAGAGCTCAAAGCTGGTTATGATGTTTCAAGATTCCATCAGACAAATGAAACCATTGTTTCGGCAGTTTTTTCTCTCTACAAAGGTGACGCTCAAAAAGCAGCATATGTTGCTCGAGAATGGGCAATTCGCAAATCCATTCAACCACAAAAATCACTTGGCTGTGTATTTCAAAACATCAGCAATGAAATAAAAGATAAGTTGGGGTATCCAACTTCTAGTGTTGGTTATATCGTTGAACATATTTTACATAAAAAAGGCTTCCAGATTGGCGACGCTAAAATTTCAGAAAAACATGCTGCTTTTATAGAAAACACAGGTGCCGCAACTGCCGCAGAATACCTCCAGGTCATTCGTACAGTCATACAAGAAACAAAAGACAAAACAGGTATTACCCTGAAACCAGAAATATTTTTCTTAGGATTTGCAGAATCCGAACTAGTAGGTATTGTCTAATAAATCTGATACAATTTGAGTAACAAATACATAAAAAATATAAATAGTTCAAGTTTAGAAAGAAGGTTGTAATGCCAGAATTTCACGTTACTGGAGGAATCCCACTTCATGGCTCAGTCAGAATTGGTGGAGCAAAAAATGCTTCTTTTAAGTTGATGATTGCGTCTTTGCTGGCTGATACAGAATCAAGACTGCTCAATTTTTCTAGAATCAGCGACGTTGAATTAGTTGCAAAAATTATAGACTATCTGGGCGGAAAAACTACAAGAGCAGGGGAGCGTGCAATATTTATTGATCCAAGTGGTTTAGAAAAATTCGAAATTGACCCCGCTCATGGAGAACAGGGTAGATTTTCTACGATGTTTATTCCACCACTACTCGCACGTTTTGGTGAAGCCAGAGTTCCTGCACCTGGAGGAGATAAAATCGGAAAGCGTCCACTTGATAGACACTTTGATGGTCTCAGAGCTTTAGGAGCTGAAATTACTTTTGAAAACGGTATGTACATTGCAAAGGCAAAACAACTCATAGGAACAACCTATCGATTCGCCAAAAACTCTCATACTGGAACTGAAACAGTAATCATGGCAGCAGTAAAAGCAAAAGGAACTACAATTCTTGAAAATGCTGCACTTGAACCAGAAATTGACGATTTAATTGAGTATCTCAATGAAATGGGTGCTCGAATTAGGAGAAGAGCATATAGAGTTATTGAAATTGAAGGTGTTGAAAAACTTCATGGTGCAATTCACAAACTTATTCCTGACAGAAATGAAGCCGTTAGTTATGCTTGTGCTGCAATCGCAACAAGAGGTGACGTTATTATTGAAAATGCTAAACATGAACACCTCACGGCATTCCTAAAAAAACTTGATGAAATTGGTGCAGGATACGAAGTCGGCAATTATGGAATTCGTTTTTTCTATAAAGGCCCCCTGCGAGCATGTGATATTACTACTGAAATTGAGCCTGGTTTTATGACTGACTGGCAACCATTGATGGCAACAGTACTTACGCAATGCGAAGGCACTAGCATCATCCATGAGACAATTATGCCGAACCGTTTTCAATACGTTGAAGAACTCACAAGAATGGGTGCAAAAATTGAAAAATTTAATCCAAAAGTTGATCGACCAGAAGAAGTGTACAACTTCTATCTAGAAGATGACGAACCAACAAACATGCATGCAATTAAAATTACTGGAGTCACAGAATTACAATCTGGAGAGTTCACAGTCAAAGATTTACGCCACGGGGCAACTTTAATTCTTGCAGCAATGTCTGCGCAGGGCACTTCTATCATTAAAGGAATTGAACATGTTGATCGTGGATATGAAGACCTCGATGAACGTCTCAAATCTATGGGTGCAAAGATCGTCAGAAAGTAATAGAATAAAACAATATGGACTCACTCGCTATCCTGCTCAGCGTACTTATTTTGTCTTTTATCCTGACAAGTATTACAATCGTACCGTTTATAAATTTACTATATAAACTAAAATTCCAAAGAGCTCAGCAAGATACTAGAGATGCCTTTGGAGTGCTCACCCCAATTTTCAACAAATTTCATGAAAAAAAAGCAGGGGTTCCTGTTGGTGGAGGTATTTTAATCATTGGTGTTGTTTCAATTTTGTTTGCTCTCTTGATCCCGTTAATTGAAAAATTTGGCATAACGGTCACAAGTAACTACAAAAATATTCAAGATGAAATCAATATTCTATTTTTTACTTTCTTGTCATTTGGAGTCCTAGGTATGTATGATGACATAAAAAAATTCTTTAAATTTAAAACAACAGGTTTTTTTGGTTTAAGAATGAAGCACAAGATGATTCTTGAAATTGCGCTCGCCTCCATTGTTTCGTGGATGCTGTATTACAACTTGGGAATCTCGATTTTACATATACCATTTATTGGGACATTCCACTTAGGAATTCTATACGTTCCATTTGCGACATTTACTATTGTTGCATTCGCAAATGCAATTAACATTACAGATGGTTTAGATGGACTCGCATCTGGAACTTTAATGATCTCACTCTTTGGCCTTTGGTTTTTATCATCTAAAATTCTTGATGTTCCGCTTTCAATTTTTCTAGCATTACTCATTGGCTCTCTTATTTCTTTTCTCTACTTTAATGTTTATCCTGCTCGTATATTTATGGGAGATGTTGGTTCACTTGCTTTTGGAGCAACCCTTGCAGTTATTGGTCTGTTACTTGGAAAAACAATTGCACTTGTCGTGATTGGATTCATCTTTGTTTTCGAAATATTTACTTCTCTGGCCCAACTTGTTTCAAAAAAATTCTTTAAGAAAAAATTGTTCCCTGCAGCACCATTTCATCTCACTTTACAAAGATATGGATGGGAAGAACCAAAGATTGTACAAAGAGCCTGGCTCATACAAATAATGCTCACTATTTTTGGCGTTTGGCTGGCAGTTTTATAAATCATGAAAAATCATCGCCTGATTGTTTTTTTTGCGACATGTCTGCTCACTATACTTGGCGTTGTATTTGTTTTTGAAGCTTCAACTGCAGAAAGTTTCGCAACTTTTGGCAATCAGTACCATTATCTCAAACAACATTTAATTGGCCTAGCCTTTGGAATAGTTGCATTCTTTGTTGGCTTATTTATCCCTTCAAAAATCTGGATCAAAACCTCGCCAATTTTGTATATAGCTGGAATCATATTATTACTCCTCGTTTTTGTTCCCGGTATTGGTCTCTCGCTCAATGGGGCACGAAGGTGGATTTCTATTGCTGGAATTGGACTACAACCAATAGAATTTTTTAAATTCGCCATGATAGTTTTTTATTCAAATTGGCTGAGTTCTCACCAAAGGTTGATTCCTTTTTTATTTCTCACGGCAATTCCTGCAATTTTAGTCATCTTACAACCTGACTTAGGATCACTCTTAGTTGTCATTGCCATTGCCAGCAGTATGTACTTTACAGCTGGTGGCGAAATAAAAAAACTACTAGGACTAGCAACAGTTGGCATTCCTTTTATAATACTTGCAATTGTTGCATCACCATACAGAATGAAACGCATTACTACCTTTATAAACCCAGAGTCAGATCCACTTGGAGCGAGCTTTCACATCAGACAAATCACGCTTGCTTTAGGCAGAGGAGGTCTCATGGGTCAAGGTATTGGTGAATCACAACAAAAATTTTCCTATATTCCCGAAGCAAGTACTGACTCAATATTTGCAATCATTGCTGAAGAAATTGGATTTCTTGGTTCATTAGGCATCATTGGCATCTACTGTGTCTTCTTTTTCCATGCATATAAAATTGTCGCGGAATCAGAACAACCCAAAAATATACAACTACTTGGAATGGGCATTATTCTCTGGTTCGGGCTACAACTTATCTTAAACTTAAGCGCAGTTGTTGGTCTTGTACCACTCACGGGAGTACCACTGCCTCTAATTTCGTACGGAAGATCTTCCCTGGTTATGCTACTATTTGCTATAGGCATACTTCTCAGAATTGGAAAAAAAGCATGAAAATCTTAATCTCAGGAGGGCACCTCACCCCCGCACTCGCTTTTATAGAGTATATTAAAAATAAACACAGTGCTGATGAAGTCGTTTTCATCGGCAGACTTTTTAGCAAAAAAGACGAACAACAAATTTCTCAAGAAAAAACAGAAGTAGAAAAGCAAGGTGTAAAATTCATTCCATTTAACTCTGTCAAACTTTCAAAAAATACTATGGTAGCAAAACTCAAAAGTATTCCTGTACTATTTTTTAGAATTATAATTACAACAGGAATACTAGCAAAAGAAAAACCAGATGTTTTTGTGAGTTTTGGTGGTTATTTAGCAATTCCAATTGCCATTGCATCTTGGATTATGAGAGTACCAATAGTAACACACGAACAAACAAGAACTGCAGGCATTGCAAATACAATTATTGCAAAATTTGCCAACAAAATTGCAATCTCTTACACAGAGAGCAAAGAAAACTTTCCAAAATCAAGAACACATCTCACAGGAAACTTAATTAGGCAATCGGTTTTACAAAACAACAAAACCTTACCCAACTGGATCAAGAAAAAACCAATCAAACCAATTATGTATATAACTGGCGGGAGTCAAGGATCAGAAATCATAAACAGAACAGTGTCACTCATTCTCAAACCACTTCTCAAAAATTGGTTTGTCGTTCATCAATGCGGAAAACCAACTAATACAACAAATTACTTAAAAGAGCTTAAACTAGTAAAAAAACAACTCTCACAAGCCAACCAAGAAAACTATGAAATTAGAGAATGGGTAAGTGAGGCAGAACTCTCTTGGATTTATTCAAATGCAAAAGGCGTTATTTCTCGAGCAGGGGCAAATACAATTGAAGAAATCGCATTGAGCGGCATACCCGCAATTTTAATTCCACTACCTTTCTCACACAATGACGAACAACTCAGAAATGCCCAAGCTCTGAGTAATAATAAGCAGGCAATATTACTTGAACAAAAAAATCTTACTCCAGAAGTATTGCTAGAAGCAACACAACTCATTCAAAAATATCATCGTAAATTTTCTCGAAACTTACAACTCTTTTCTAAAACCGAAGATTCAGAAAAAAAATTATATGACTTAGTACAATCCGTTGTACCAAAAAAATGAAACGCGACATAGTCTTTGTACCAATCTTGTTGAGTATCACATTACTTTTTCTTATTTTTACTCCAATCACACATATTGAATGTGAAATAGAGCAAGATATCTGTACGCCAGAACTGCAAGAAAAAGTAAATATTTTAAAAGGCTCGTCCTTCTTTTTTGGTAATTTTGAAAAAAAATTAGAACAAAACAAATTTTCTGACTCAATCTATATTATAGAATCGGTCAAAAAAAAGTTCCCAAATACCTTAAAAATTATACTTAAACAAGAACAAGTTGCATACTCACTTACAATTAACGAAGAAACAAAATATATAGCTAAATCTGGATTAATACTCCCCAAACAAGATGAAAATAGAAAAATTGTCCAATTTGATTGGAAAAACGAGAAACCAATTATCGCTGATAATCAAACCATAACTGAATATCACCAAAAATTCGTCAGTATTGCACAAACTCTCAATCAAAAACCAATAGAGAATGTCAAATTCATCTGGAAATCTGATCAAGAAATTTTGTTAGAACTCCCCAGTTATCCACTTTTTATCTTTGATAAGGATACGATAGAGACGCAAGTTAAAAATGTTGATACAATTATAAGTGCAAAGGAACTAGAAGAGATTGTAGAACCAATTTTAGAAATAGATATGCGGTTTAATTTACCAGTGCTTCGCACAAGCCGATAAATTTGCTATTCTATACATAACGTATATGACAAGAAATAGAATTATTACAGCAATCGATGTTGGAACTGACAAATGTGTCACATTAATTGCCACTGTAGAAGAACCAAATGATACATTGCGTGTTATGGGAGTTTCAGCTGTCCACTCTAGAGGGATGAAACGCAGTCAAATAATTGACTTAGAACAAGTTCTCGAAACAATCACAGAAAGTCTTGATGGAGCCGAAAGAATGGCTGGCGTTGAAGTTAAAAGTGCATTTGTTTCAATATCTGGCACACATATTGCTTCACAGAATTCAAAGGGAGTAGTAGCTGTTGCTTCACCCAATAAAGAAATTAGTCATGATGATGTAGAAAGAGTCATTGAGGCTGCAAGAGCTATTTCCTTATCTTCAGAACGAGAAATTATCCATGTTATTCCAAAAGATTTTAAGGTTGATTCTCAAGAGGGAATAAAAGATCCAATTGGCATGACTGGAGTACGCTTAGAATCTGAGGCACATATTATTACCGGCCTTTCTACAGCAATGAAGAATATGGAAAAATGCATCCTTGATTTAGGATTGCAAGTTGATGGTTTTATTTTTTCTGGATTAGCCTCTGCCTCTGTTGTTTTATCTGAAACAGAAAAAGAGCTTGGTGTGGCAGTTGTTGATATTGGAGCAGGATCTACTTCACTGTGTGTATACGTTGATGGCTCGCTTGAATACTCCGCCTCATTACCAGTAGGAGCAAGACACATTACTCAAGATATCGCTTTAGGCTGTAAAGTCAGTCTTGATAGCGCAGAAAAAATTAAAATCGCGCTCTCTAAAGAAGCATTTACACCTATAGCCCCAGTTGCTGGTGAATCAAAACAAGATTTTAATAAACGAAAAGAAAAAGCGGACCAGTTAAAACTTACAGATTTTGACCAAACAACTGACACAGCAGAAAGTTTCTCTAAAAAAGACATCGTAGAAAAAATTATGCTTCCCAGAATGCAAGAAATCTTTGCACTTATTGGAGAGAGACTGAAAGCTGAGAACTTGTTTCCACTTATTCCTGCGGGAGTTGTAATAGCTGGTGGTGGCGCACAAACTACAAAAATTGCAGAGATCGCTAAAAGAGAACTCAATCTTTCAGCAAGAATTGGAAAGCCTGTAGAGTTACAAGGCTTAACTAATGACATTACCAAACCAGAATTTGCTACAAGTATTGGATTATTACATCTTGGTAAAAAACAAAAAAATACTGGAACTACAAGCAATATGAATTTTGGCTCACTTTTTAAGGGCATATCATTCAAATCTCTACCAAGTAAAATAGGTGAGCTTTTTAAATCGCTCATGCCGTAATTTTGCCCTTGCTGTTTTTATTAAATTAGTGATACACTTTGTTCCAAAAGGTAATATATGGCACTCGTTAAACCAAACAATACAACATTCGCAAAAATAAAAGTTATTGGAGCTGGAGGTGGTGGTGGCAACGCTGTTAACTCCATGATTGACTCCAAACAAATTAATGGCGTTGAGTTTATTGCCGTCAATACAGATGCACAAGCTTTGCTTACTTCTAAGGCAGATACAAAGCTACAAATTGGTACCAATTTTACAAAAGGCTTGGGTTCTGGTGCTGATCCAGATGTTGGTCGTACTGCCGCTGAAGAATCGTACGAAAAACTAAAAGAACTACTCTTTGATACCGACATGGTCTTTATTACCGCCGGTATGGGTGGTGGTACCGGTACTGGTGCTTCTCCTATTATTGCAGAGATCGCCCGCGAAGCGGGCGCACTCACTGTCGCAGTAGTTACTAAACCATTTGTCTTTGAAGGCAAAAAGAGAATGTTAACTGCAGAAGAAGGTATAGCCAACCTAAAAGATGCTGTTGATACCTTGATTGTGATTCCTAATCAAAGATTAATGGATGTTGTCGATAAAAAGATGACATTTCTTGATGCATTTAGGCTAGCAGACAACGTGCTGGGTCAAGGTGTGCAAGGAATCTCTGATTTAATTACTATTCCTGGAATGATCAATGTCGACTTTGCTGATGTGAAAACCATTATGTCTGAGTCTGGTTCTGCTCTCATGGGAATTGGTGAGGCTTCTGGAGAAAATAGAGCAGTTACTGCAGCAAGAATGGCAATTGCTTCTCCGTTACTAGAAGTTTCAATAGATGGTGCGAAGGGCATTTTGTACAACATTATTGGTGGACCAGATATGTCCATGAGCGAAGTTTCTGATGCTTCCACAATTATTGCAAATGCAGCAGACCCTGACGCAAACATTATTTTTGGTGCAACAATTGATGAAAACATGGGCAACAAAATTAAAATTAGTGTAATTGCAACAGGATTTGATAATAATGGGCTTGCTATGCCAACCAACAGACCACTGTTTGGCGCATATGGTAGAGATTCTCGGCAAAGACTTCAATCTGAATCAACACAACCTTCAGTACCACAAACCCCAAGGTTTGACAGAACTCCAACCGGATTTACTCAACCATTAACAACCCAGCAAATGACAGCTACCAAAAGTGAGCCAGTTCAACCATTCGTAAAATCCCAAGCTTTTGGCGATAGCGTTCGTAGTGGATTTAAAGCAATAAACCCTCTAAAAATGGAAGAGGAAAAAAATGAGCAACCAACCAACTCCACAAACAATAGTGATAAAAATGAAGAAATAGAAGAAACACCAAAGAAAAAATCCTTATTTGGTGCTTTTGAAGATGAGTTTGAAATTCCAGCCTTTTTAAGAAGAAAGAAATCAGAATAAATTTACTATATAATTACTTCATGACCCAAGGTTCAGTTCAATCATACTTTGACTATTTTCAAAACTACGAAAAACTCGTATGTCAAGCAGCGGCATATGTTCAGTCAATAATTCAAAAAAACAACTGCAAACAACCTGTTTGTGCAATAACCCTTGGTTCAGGTTTGGGAGAATTGGCACAACAAATTACAGATGCTGTTTCTATTCCCTACAGTGAAATTCCGAACTTTCCTACTACAACTGTACCAGGACATGAAGGAACTTTAATTATTGGTAAATTAGCTGGAGTACCAATAATTGGTTTAAAAGGTAGAAAACATTATTACGAAGTTGCTCATGAACCTTTTAATAATGGAATTCTAAAATCAGTTTTTGCCGTACATGTTATGGCAGAACTTGGCATCTCAAACTACTTTGTAACAAATGCTGCAGGTGGACTCAACACAAAATATGCAGTTGGCGATATCATGATTTTAAAGTCACATATAAATTTTTTACCAAATGTCTTGTTGGGACCAAACAAAAACTTCAAAAGAGTAGGCGATAATTCTGAAGTTTGGCGTTTTCAACCTATGAACGCTTCATATGACCTTGACTATATTCAGCTACTGCAAAAAGCAGGTAATAAATATGCGGAAAATGTACATTTAGGAACATATTTAGCTGTCACCGGCCCAACGTTTGAGACTGAAGGAGAGTGCTTGGCATTCCGCGATGGCCTAGGTGCTGATTGTGTAGGTATGTCTACCACTCCAGAGGTTATTGTTGCGCGCAACCGAAATATGAAAGTTGTTGGATTTTCTTGTATCACAAACACTATCACAAAAGATGGTGTCAATGCCACTAATCACGAAGAAGTCAAAGAAATACTCAATTCTAAAAAAATAAAAGAGCGATTGTCAAAAATTGTGGTAAACTTCTTTACAGAGTTTGGAAAACTCTAAGAATAGAGAACAGTGCGGGATTAGTACACTGGTAGTATACGTCCTTCCCAAGGATGAGAAGCGGGTCCGATTCCCGTATCCCGCTCCAAGACAAAACACTCTACTTGCATATAACCTCACAGAGATTATACTTAAGATATGTTCAAGAAAAATAGAAAGTTAGTAATTATTATAGTACTGCTTTCTCTTTTTATTGGCACAATAGTTTTTTATTCAAGTTCTAACTCTTCTAAAACTTCACAGCTTGCCATCCCATCAGTGCCACTTTATCCTGGATCTACACTTATAGAAAGTAAATTTATTCCCGATTGTCCAGGGGTACCAGCAGTATGTAATGTAAATTCTTATACCTGGAAATCAGGTGGAACATTTAGAGACGTAATGGCTTGGTATGAGCAAGATCAAGGAAAAACAGGGTGGAATTTATCAGGTGGAGCTGGTGCTGATGATGTGAATCGATATGGCAAATATTCAAATGGTGTTGACGATTATTGGTTAACAATTTTTCTTATAGATCCGAATGGTACAGTAGGAATTGAGATGCGTGGCCCATTAGATAAATGATATTAGTGTGTATTACAGCTCCTTCAATTACAATTTTCTTGTAATCCTTTTTGTCATAAACCCAACCCATAACAAAAACACTCCCAAAAACTGATTTGAAAGTAATAGATTTGCCCAAATAGGAACAAGCTCAGGCTGCTTAATATTTTCCGCAATTAAGATAAAACTTAAGATAGTGAACCACTTTGGTAAATATTTCCACCCGACTAGGAGCGGAATAACTGCAAACAAAAAATGATGTTGCCAAGCAAGCGGATGGAGCATTAAATATAAACAAGTTGCAACTGCCATACTTATGGTAAATCGCTCAACTTTTAATTTTGATAAAGTAAACCATGAAATCAAAGGCAATAGAATCCAACTCAATTTAAAAGCAAAAACAGCAATTGTTTCTGGAAGTGTCCGTAGTAAAAATGCCAGCAATGATTGATTATAATAGATTGCTTTCCCATGCATTCCAAACCCTTCAAAAAAAATTGAAGTAATATATGGTTGGATGTTTTCTTTGCCAAATAACAAAATTGGCGAGAGCATAATAACGCTCGTGCATAATACAATTCTGATAACTTGCTTCCAATCTTTTTCAACAATAAAAGGGAAAATAAAAGCTGCTGGCGTCAACTTTATTCCAATTGAATAAGCAATTCCAAACGCACTCATCCATTTTTTATTTTGTGTATTCCACCACCAACTCAGTGTTATAATAACAAAGGGTCTTTCCTAGAATAACGGCTTAAAGCGGAGCATTTTTAACAGAATCTTGT
>CAZZDG010000014.1:0-20429 GCA_964652415.1 uncultured Pseudomonadales bacterium
AAAGAAAAAATACTATTTTGTAACATGGTGGTGCTTTTCAACTTAGAATGTGGGTAAATCATCAATTACTCAATTGACAACCGATATTATATAACTATAAACATACTATTGTCAATAGTAAAATTATTGAGACGTTTAATAAGCAGGAAATAGATTATTTGAAGACAGTGTTTTTTACAAAACACTCAGCCAATTGTTGGTAGACTTGAGTAATTTCTGCCTTGGTTGGATCAGCAGACAGTTTCGCAATAATTCTTCTTGCGAGTGGTCCTTCTTGCAGATCTAACTCAAGAACCTCAGCAAACTGAGGCTGAGTGTTTTTCAATTCACTTATAAATGGTGTGAGAGTTGCGCGCAATAATTCTTGCATAGTAACTTCTTCTGTAAATCCAAATTGTTTCAAATATTCAAGATTTGAGATCTGAGTAAGTTCTGCAGTATTGATTGTTTGAATTAACAAATCGTACAAAATACCGGTATCAACTTGTTTTTGTTGTTCGTAACTTAGCCAATGTTCTTGGAACAGCTCATTAACCAAATACATAACAGCACTGGCAACTGCGATATCTGCCATAGGGCATTCTTGTGCATCAATTAGTCTAATTTCGAATGTATTCCTATCAAACCTGGCAATACAACCACGAGAATTAAGTGTTTCTTTTTGCAACATTCCATCTAAGTCATATGGTGCAATATCTTGGTACATTTTTTCCAAAATTTGTTCTTTGTATTCTGCAATGGTAAAAATTTGTTCTGGAATAATCATGCCTGTAACTGACGCAACTTTTTTTTGATTATTTGCATATACTTCTAGTCTATTATCTAAACTATGAGTAATTTTTCCTTCTTTAATTGGACTTGATGCAGCAAGTGCTGGAATAAGTGGAAGCACAATTCTGATTGCTGCCAAAATTCTGCCAAACTCATTTTCATCATTAAAAGGAATATTTATATGAACACTTTGTAAGTTTGCAAATCCATGTTTGAAGCAGTTAAAAATAGTGTGGTATGCCATGTAATGCTCATTATAAACGCCAGGCCAAATTTGAGTTTGAGTTTTAGGAAGCATAAATGGGTGCATTGCTGTTGGAAGCATTTTCCCATTGTGATTCTGAGCAACTATTTGTACGCATTTAAGCATTGAGTCATGGAACTGAATTGCCATGTTTTCTGACATAATTTCAGGCTTTGTGACCTTGAATTCTATAACGTGATTGACCAACTCATTTGACCAAGAAATGTAGCCATCTGGAAAATCTGTTGCAGGTTGTCCTACAGCTGCTTCTAGTATTTTGTGAGCAACTGGGAATACTTCTAAGTTCTTTTCATCTACTACTGCTGTTTCAATTTCAATACCAAGTGGAGTTTGAAGTAAATTTTTCATAATTAAATGATAACACTTTTAATATGACTCAGCTTGTTATATCTTTGAATAAAGCTTTCAAGTATGGTTATATAGAGTTGGTCGCCAAGGATTTCATCTTCACAACCAAAATCAACACTTGGGTTGTCATTTACTTCTATGACATACGCTTTATTATCTACAACCTTAATATCTACGCCATAGAAACCATCACCGATAGGTTTAGTAGCTTTCAGTGCAACATCAATTACATTTTTAGGAACCATGTACATAGGAATATTTTCAGCACCGCCAGAATATTTTTTGTTTTTTGCAGCCCAATTATAAATTTGCCAATGGTCTTTTGCCATAAAATATTTGCAGGTATAAAAAGGTTTGTTATCGATAATTCCTACTCTCCAATCAAATTCCGTTGGCATAAACTTTTGAACCAAAATGACATCAGATTCTTTGAGCATGTTGGTAGCTTTTGTCAAAAATTCTTCTTTTGATTCTGCTTTAGAAACTCCCAAAGATGAAGAGCTATCAGGTTTTTTGAGGACGCATGGGTATAAAATGTCTTCAATAACTTGTTTGAGGTTTTTTCTATACACTATATGTGTTTCTGGAGTTAAGATTTTTTCTTGGGTGAGAATTTCATTGAGGTATACCTTGTTTGTGCATCGTAAAATTGAAGTGGGATCGTCAATAACAACCATACCTTCTGTTTGGGCAAATCTTGAGAATTTGTAAGTGTAATGGTTCACCGCTGTAGTTGTTCTGATAAACAGTGCATCATAACTTGATAAATCGTCATAGTCATCTTTGGTGATAAATTCAGCTCTAATATTCATTGTGTCTGCAATTTTGACAAACTTATTCAGTGCGGGATGGTCTGAAGGTGGTTGTTTATCATCTGCATCAACAAGAATTGCGAGCTCTAAGAAAGGACGAGCAATCTGTCGCTTTGAGTTGTTATTTTTTGCAAAATATTCTTGGGCAAAAGCAAGTAAGTACTCTCTGTGTTCTTCTGGAATTGCGCTAATAGCAATTGGTGAGATATTTTGGATTTGCCATTCATCATCATGTTTAGCGAACGAAGCTTTTAGGAGAGGAGCTTGAAATAAATCATAGAGTTCTTTACTCAATTTTTGATATTTTTTATCAATATTTTGGCTAAAGTAAATGTTTAACTCAAATTTGTCTGATTTCAAATCTTTGAGTGTAGTTTGAAAAAGTTCTTCTAGTTCTTCAGAAATTGAACGAATAATTGTTTGTGATTTAAAGTCTTGAATCGCTGATGCACTTGGAAAAACTTTATGTCCACGAGCATCTGCTAATAATGAAACATAATAACCCCATGTTTGGTATCTGTATGAAGATGAGAGGTTATAAACGGTGGCCTTATTTTGACCTGAGTATTCAGGAGAGATTAAGTATTCTCTGGAAGAAACAATCTTAATTTTTTCTAATGATAAAGGAAATGTTTTTGGGTTATCTACAACAATAATGGTTGTGTGCATATTTTCTATAATTTGTAAACTAATTTTAAATCATAGCATACTTATTGGTGAATACAAAAGGAACTGCGGGTTATTGATTATTTGAATTCTGTGATTAATCGTGCCATAATTTTGTTTATATGATCAAATCTGGTGAAATTCCTCTTGTAGCAGTTACCGGAGCTAGTTTTGTTCATAGAGATGACCATGACTCTCCCCTTCGCGTTGTGCGTGACGCATATTTTAGAGTGATTGAAGAAGCTGGTGGCATTGCGGTTTTAGTAAGTAATACAAAAGATAAACGAACTCTTGACGAATACGTGCGTTTGTTCAATTTTTTACTTTTAACTGGTGGAGGAGATATAGATCCAAAACGTTATGGTGAAGTAACAAATTCTCAGACCGGTCAAAAAGGGATGACTCTTGATCCCACGAGGGATGAAAGTGAGTTGTATCTCATTAAGGAATTTATTAAAGCTGGCAAGCCTGTGTTGGGAATTTGTCGCGGATCACAACTAATCAATGTGGCGCTTGGTGGATCTTTGATTCAAAATTTACAGAACACTGGTGTAAATCATTTAATTTTGGATGCAGACGGTAGTTGGTATAAACGAGTGCATCCTGTTGAATTTATGAAAAATACTCTTTTAGAATCTCTAACTGCAATTGCTCCTATGAAAGAATATATGGTAAATAGTGTGCATCATCAGGCGATTGGTGAGGTGGGAAATGGATTAATTGTGGCAGCCAAAGCTCCAGATGGGGTGATTGAAGCAATTGAGAGCATAGATATGTCTAAGCAATTTATTTTAGGAGTGCAGTGGCATCCAGAACAATTGAAGAATGACTATATGTCAGAACTTATTATAAAAGCATTTTTACAGTTTAAACATTCATAACAGGAACGTAGCCGTGAGGTATAATATCAAGTATGACGCAAAAACCAAACACCTCATGGCAGAATGTTTCCAGTTGGTATGACAAACTTGTTGGATCTGACGGTCATTATTATCATCAACACGTTGTGATCCCTGGACTATTGAGATTGCTAGAGCTTACAAAAGAAAACTCACTTGTAGATATTGGGTGTGGTCAAGGTATTTTGAGTCGCAGTGTGCCTCAATTAAGTAATTATTTGGGGATTGATAGATCTGGATCGCTAGTTGAAGCTGCGAAAAAAGCAAATAGAAATTCTCATTATAACTTTATTACCAAAGATGCTACTCGACCAATTGTTACAGCTCAAAAAATATTTTCTCACGCTGCGATCGTGCTTGCGTTACAAAATATGGAAAATCCTGAGGGTGCAATTCAAAATGCTGCTTCATACTTAATTCCTGGAGGTAAATTGGCCATTGTATTAAATCATCCATCATTTCGTATTCCACGTCAATCTGGTTGGGGAATTGATGAAAAAACAAAACAACAGTATCGTTGGGTAAATCGTTACTCCTCTCCCCTCAAAATCCCAATTACTATGAATCCTGGGCAAACAAATCCAAAATCTGGAGTGCAAACTACTTGGTCATTTCATAGACCATTGGCAGATTATGTGAGCATGCTTAGTAATGCAGGTTTTGTTATCACCAACCTTGAAGAATGGAGTTCTGACAAAGAGAGTGAGGGTAAAGTTGCCAAAATGGAGAATAGAGCCCGCAAAGAGTTCCCGCTATTTTTAACTTTGGTTGCAGAATTACACAAGTAGTTGTCGACCAACTGCCCGACTGTTGCCTAGTTCGATTGTGCGACTAGCTTTTCTTTTTCTTGTTTTGTGAGTTTTTTTATTTCTACTTCTCTTTTTAACGCTGTCGATTTATCTAAACACTGTTCTGTATACACTAGGATGAATGGCTGATGAGCATTTACATACTTTGAACCCTTGCCCAATTTATGTGTTTTGAGGCGATTTTCTAAATTGTTAGTGATGCCAGTATATAAGGAGTTATTATTGCAGCGGAGAATATAGAGTGTGTACATAATGTGAATATTATAGTTACTCATGGCTGAGGTATCTATTAACAAAAGCTAGAATACATGTATTATTATTACATATGATAATAATGTTAGATTCAATACGACCTAGTGCATCTGAGTATACTTTGGTTAGAAATCTGCAACATAATAATCGCTACGATTTGAGAATAGTGCGCACTGCATCAAATGAAACGCGTTTTCAAAAAGTTGCCAAATCTCCACAAGCAGGCAAGCAATTGGAAGCTGAATATCAATGGTATCTTTTTTTGCAAGACATCATGGATAAATCATTCAAAGTTCCCCACATATATGACTATGATCCATGCAAATCAATATTATTAGAAGATGTTCAGGGCTCAACATTTCAAGATACAGAAATCACATTACATATAGGACAACTAATCAACGTCCTAAAGTATTTCCGTACTGTTCCCACTCGCTCTGAAGCCCCAGTTAACCCTTATTTTCAAGGACAAAACCCAGGTGCTTTTTTTTACGAACAGGCTAAGCAAGCAGCCCAAACAGCTTCTCTCATCTCAAAAGATCAGACTGAAAAATTATTAGATTTAGTTGGGGCATGTTCTGCAATTGAAGGGCGTTTTGGACATGGTGATTTTCAACCATCAAATATTATGCTGACAGAAACTAGTCAACTTTGTGTAATCGATGGAGAGGGTGGTGGTGCGAATCTCCTACCTTTTGCAGACGTTGGACATATGTATTATCAGCTCAGAGTGAACGGTAGAACTAGCGAAGCTGCAGCTTGGCTCCAAGCTGCTCAGGTGGAATGGGTCACTGATCCAGACTTTAAGAAATGCTTAATGGGATATCTTTCTTGGATTACTATTATGGATCAAGCCCGCCTGGATTTAACCGCAGATCAGGGAAAGGCTTTATCCATTCAGCAGTTAGCTCGTGATATTACGGAAGATAAGTTATTCCCCCCGATTGGTTGAGTTGGCCAACCTTTACATATTGTAGGCTCTAAAAAAATATTTAGAATAAGTTGAAGTTAAATTAACAAGCCAAATCTTGCTTTTTAGCGCAACCAAACGGGTCGCGCTGAACCATGATGAAATTGTGACCCCACGGGGAGTCGGACCCCGCTTACCAGGATGAAAACCTGATGTCCTAACCGATAGACGATGGGGCCAATATAGCTTTTGTGCTAAATTATGGCCAAGTTATATTTTCAAAGTGCTCTATCTGCGGCTCGTTTTGAGGAGACTGCAAATAGGTTATAGATATAATATCAAATCTGTAGTCTAGATTGCAATGATTTGATTTTATATATTGTTTCGCTACAAAACTCATGCTTTGTATTTTTTTGTTTGTAACGGCAATTTCAGGTTTTCCAAAATTGCTATTTTTTCTAGTTTTTACCTCAATAAACACGAGCTCATTTGTTTTTTTATCAAGTGCTACGATATCTATTTCGTTATTTTTTACTCTGAGGTTTGTTGCAAGTATTGTATAGTTTTGAAAAAGTAAAAAGTTGCAAGCAGTCCGCTCACCCAGAGCTCCCAAAGAAAAATTATTCAGCTTTTTTTGTTTTGCTGTTAATATCTTTTTCTTTAATTCTGGTTGCAGATTTACCAAGTCTTTCACGGAGGAAGTATAACTTAGCTCTTCTTACATTACCCTTACGTTTGACTTCAATGTCTTTGATTTGTGGCATGTTGATTGGGTAGATTTTTTCTACGCCAATACTGTTTGAACCAATTTTACGAACGGTAAATGATTTGCCGTTGTCTCTGTTTTTAATAGCAATAACTATACCTTCAAAAATTTGAATTCTAGTTTTGTCATTTTCAGTAATTTCTTGGTGAATTTTAACGGTGTCACCTACAGCAATTTTTTTGTCTTTATAGTCTAAGTATTGTGCCATTTTTATTATTCCTTTAGTATCTTACGTCAAGCTTTGTTACAAGGTTTATTATTCTACTCGATAATAGCTGTTTTTGCAATTGGATAATTTCTTGTGTCTGTCATTTTTTTGACTGATCAATAGTTGCCTTTAAGTACTCAACAAATATCGGGTGAGGTTTGAGTGGCATTGATTTATATTCAGGATGTGCTTGAGTAGCTAAGAAGAATGGATGTACGTCCTGAGGCAATTCAATTACCTCAACAAAAAAATCATCTGGAGAAGTTCCAGAAATGACAAATCCAGCATCTTCTAGAGGCTTTCTGTATTCATTATTGAATTCAAATCGATGTCTATGTCTTTCAGAAATAAGGTTTTTTTTCTCATCTTTGAAGGCAGCATGTTTCTTGTAGATCTTATGAGCAAGTGTGCCTGGTTTGAGGATACAATCATATGCACCAAGTCTCATGCTTGCACCCTCACCTTTGATTGTTTGATATTTTTCTTCAAATGGAATGTCATGGATGACAGGATATGGAGTATTTGGGTTGACTTCTACAGTATTTGCGTCTGTAAGCCCAACAACGTTACGTGCAAACTCAACACTTGCTAGTTGCATGCCATAGCATAAACCTAAGTACGGAATTTTGTTCTCACGAGCATAGGTAATTGCGGCAATTTTTCCTTCAACTCCACGTTCTCCCCAGCCAATTGGCACAATAATTCCGTCTGCGGCTTTCAACATTTTAAGTGCTGCAGGTTCTTTTGTTTCGAGATCCGTTGCTTTAATGAACAATATTTCCATGTTTGCGTCTGCATGAAGTGCGGCAAACTTTAATGATTCAAGCAATGAAACGTATGAGTCTGTGAGTTCATAGTCACCAGTTGAAAGATATTTAGCGATAATTGCAATTTTAACTGAATGTTTTTTTTCTGATTTTAATTTTTTCAAAAAATCGTTCCATTCTGAAAGGTTTTGTTTTCTCTCCGGAAGATGCAGTTTTCGCAATACTTTTCCATCAAAATCCTGTTCGGCCAAGATTGGTGGAACTTCATAAACGCTCTCACAGTCTGGATTGCTAATAACATCATCTTTACTCATGTTACAGAAGAAGGCAACTTTTTCTTTACGCTTGTCATCAATTGGGAGTTCTCCTCTTCCTACAATGAAATCGGGTTGAATTCCCATAGAATTTAAAGTTCCAACTGAGAGTTGGGTTGGTTTTGATTTTAATTCATTAATGTGTGAAGGGTTTGGAAAATAAGTAACATGAATATGCAAAGTATCTTCGGGGCTTTGCATTTTCATAATACGGTACGCTTCATAGTAAATAACATTTTGGTATTCACCGGCTGTACCACCAAGTTCAACTAAACAAATGTCATAGCCCTCACCTGCTTTTTTAATTCTTCTGATTGCTTCTTGTGGAATATATAACCAAGCATCAACAGTTGCGCCGCCATATGCTAAGTTTTTTGTATTTTCAATCACGGTTGAGTAAATTTGGCCTAGAGTGGCGAAATTTTTCTGTCCAACTTCTTCACCTAAAAAGCGTTCATATGAACCAAGATCTAAGTCTGCCTCAAGACCATCTTCGCACAAAAAGACATCACCATGTTCGATAGGATTAATGTTTCCTGAATCAATGTTTAAGTAGTTTTCACATTTGATGTTGGTAACGCTATATCCGCGATTTTTCAGCAGTAGTCCCAGTGAGGCTGCAGTAATGCCTTTACCGAGTCCAGAAAGAACGCCTCCAGAGACGAAAACGAATTTTGTGTTGTGGGAATGTCTGATTTTGTTGATTAAATTACCATGAATGCTCATGGAATTGTATTATACCCCAATTGTTTTTGGATTGCAAAATGAAATGAGTTAGACTTTGTGCGACCTTTTTTATTTTAACAATTCTGCAATTTTGCCTTCAAGCTCTTTTGTCCAGTTTACCCCATATGGTAAAAGCATTTTTTGTGGCTTAGCACCATTCGGAATTAAAATTAACACACTTTGTGATCCTGGTTGAGATTTGAGTAATTTCCCCAGTGCTTGCAAAGTTTCTTGGGTGGTTTTTCTAGGAACAAAAATTTCTTTATGTAAGTCTGAACCTTTGTGGTTGAGTTGAGTTGCAGACGGGGCGCTTACTTTTTCTACTAAGAGTTGTAATTCTTCATCACGTTCATCAACCTTTGCTCGAACCAAAACCACGCTATCGTCATGAATCAACTCTTGAGCGTCTTCATATGCTTTTGGGAAAATTACCACATCAATTGCTCCAGTATCGTCTTCAAGTTTGGCAAATGCCATTGGTTGCTGTTTTTGTTTTGTGAGAATAGTGCGAACATTAGAAAGAATTCCTCCAAATTTAAAGATTTTTTCTTTATGGATTGTTGCGTCAAGATCGCCAATTTCTTTGTCTGCACTTTTAGAAACAGCTTTGAGTTGATGCGCCATTGGATGGTCGGTGAGGTATAAACCGAGCAGTTCTTTTTCAAAAGAAAGCAACTCTTGTCTTGGATACTCGGGGAGTTCTGGAAACGAATCTGCAAGGGTTTCAGCGGCGGTTGAGACATTTCCAAACAAAGAATCTTGACCTTCAACATCTGATTGTAATTGTCCTGCAGTCTGACGAATGGATTCTAGGTTTTCCAACATACTTGCTCTGTTGCCAAATTTATCCATCACGCCAACTTTTATTAAAGTTTCAAGAGTTGTTTTGTTTACTTTTCTACTATCTGTTTTATGAATAAACTGAGTTAAAGAAGTGAATTCTTTTTCTTGTTTTCTTGTCTCTAAAATATTTTCAATTGCTTTAATTCCAATGTGTTTAATAGCGGTAAATCCAAATCTAATTGCTAGTCCTTGCAGTGAGTCTATGTCCTGTTCGATGATAAAATCATCATCAGATTTATTAATGTCTGGTGGGTAAATTTTGATACCCATTTTTTTAGAAGTTTCAATTGCTTGGGCAATTTTACTATCACGATTTATTGAAGTAGATCCAGATTCAACACTCATTAAGGCTGTCATGTATTCAATAGGAAAGTTTGCCTTTAAGTATGCAGTTTGGTAGGCAATCATGGCGTAACTTGCAGCGTGGGCTTTATTGAACCCATAGTTTGCAAATGCCTCAATAAAGCCCCACACTTTTGAAGCAATAGCTTTTTTGTAGCCCTTCTCTACCGATTGATCAATGAAACGTTTTTTGTTTTCATCAAGCAACTTTTTCTTTTTCTTACCAATTGCACGGCGTAAAATGTCAGCTTCACCCAAACTGTAGCCAGCCATGACATTGGCAATTTGCAAAATCTGCTCTTGGTACACCATGACTCCATATGTTTCTTTGAGCACTGGTATTAATGTGTCATCAGGGTATTGAATTGATTTTGGATCGTGTTTGCCCTCAATAAAAGTAGGGATAAGATCCATTGGACCAGGACGATATAGTGCAACCATAGCTGTGATATCAGAAAACAAGTTAGGCTTCAGGGTTCTTGCGACCCGGCGCATACCAGCAGACTCAAGTTGAAATACTCCAAACGTGTCGCCACTTGAAAGCAGTTCGAAGGTTTTTTTGTCATCGAGCGGTAAAGCGTCCATGTCTAAAGATATGTGTTTATTTTCTTTAATAAGGCGCAACGCAGTGTTGATAATTGTGAGGTTACGTAGTCCCAAAAAGTCGAATTTTAACAATCCTATTGCATTATCATCAACGTTACAGTCAAGGGCATACATGTCAAACTGGGTAATTGTTTTTCCAGATTTGCTATCTTTTTGAATGGCTACATAATCTGGCAGTGGTTTATCCGTGATAATAATTGCTGCCGCATGCACAGAAGAATGGCGGATACTCCCCTCCACTTTCATGGCTAGGTCAATCAGTGTTTTGAATTTCGGTTGTTTATAGTACTCGGCAAGTTCGGGAACTTCGGCTATCGCTTTTTTGAGTGAAGTTTTTTTGCCAGGATCATTAGGAATTAACTTGGCAATTTTATCGGGATCTTCATAGGGATATCCAAGCACACGACCAATGTCACGAATTGCAACTCTGGCTTCCATCTTTCCAAATGTAATCACATGTCCCACGTGGTCGTCACCATATTTTTCTGAAACATATTTGATAACTTGGTCACGTTTGGTATCGGCGAAGTCAAGATCAATATCTGGAGGGGTTGGGCGTTGTGGGTTCAAAAACCGTTCAAAAGCCAGACCATGTAACAATGGGTCAATTGTGGTAATACCAATAGAAAAAGATACAAGTGAGCCTGCTGCAGAGCCTCTTCCAGGGCCTACGGTTATATCGTGTGCTTTTGCCCAGTTCACAAAATCTTGAGTAATCAAAAAGTATGCTGAGTAGCCCTTGTCGCTAATGATTTTGAGTTCATAGTTGATGCGGTCCTCAATTTCTGGAGTAATTTTGCCTAGCTTTTTTTCTACCCCGGTAAATGCCATTTTCTTGAGGACAGAATCAAGGGTTTCCCCTTTTGGAATTGGGAATTCAGGGAAAATTAATTGTCCTGTAGGAATAGTAATATCACATTTATCGGCAATTTTAACGGTATTTTCGATAGCGTCTGGATAGTCTTTGAAGAGCTCAATCATTTCTTCACTTGAACGCAAATAAAAATCTGGGGAGTCCATCATAGTCATGCGTTTTTTGTCAGAAATTAGCCGGCGAGTTTGCACACACAAGAGCGCGTCTTGAGCAATCGCATCATCGAGATGAACGTAGTGCACGTCATTTGTAGCCACAAGCTCTATATCAAGTTTGCGGGCAATAGCAACTTGTTTTTTTGTTAGTTCACTTAATTCTTTGATTTGTGGATGGATTTGAATTTCTACATAAAAATCTGCACCGAATTCTTTTTTAAATGTGGCAAAAAGTGCTTCTGCTTCTTCTTGCTTGCCGTCACGCAATAGTTTGTTGAATAGACTTCCCATGCAACCACTCGTAACGATAACATCTTCTTTGTTGGCAAATAATGTTTCTTGGTCTATGCGGGGTTTGTATGAAAATCCTTCAAAGTTGGCTTTAGTAACCATTTTATTGATGTTTTGGTAGCCTTTGTAACTTTTTGCCAAAACAGTGAGGTGAAATTGGTCTGCCCCCATTTTTGTTTGTTTGTCTAGCATGGAGTTTTTAGCCATATAGAGTTCTACACCTATAATTGGTTTTATACCTGCCATTCTTGCTGCATTATAAAAATGGAGTGTTCCATACATTACTCCATGATCTGTGATTGCCAGTGCGTGTTGTCCGTGCTCTCGTGCAGTATCCATGAGATCTGGCAATTTACTTAAGCCATCTAAAAGTGAATATTCTGTGTGAACATGTAAATGCACAAATTTGCCTTTGGGAACTGGAAGTTGCTGGACGTTGTCTGCCATAGTATTTATGCTTATAGTATTCTAGACTATGGTAGCATATTTATTTTGTTGAGAGAAAGTAATTCTAAGAGTGAGATGCTGTTTGATTTGCAAAGGGATGTCCGCCAGATTCTGACTCTTCTGAAACTTCAACTTTTTGGCCTCCGGTTGATACTGCGGGGAAAAGACGATCAATATCCGTTTGAGGCATACCTACTGTCTGAAGTAGTAATCTTTGTTCTACAGAAAAGTAAGGACCTGAGTTACAAAGAGTTTGGTATTTATCAGCTGGCAATTGTAATTTATAGTTTTCAAGAAAAGCCAGTCTTTTTAGACTTGTCCCTAGTCTTTCATGTGGCATAATTATATTTCCTTAGTTTGCTTTGATTGTTTCATTTACTGCAGCCGTTAGTTTTTTATTTGATTCACTCAGTGCTAGTATTATTCTATCATAGAAGTCTCTCTGTTCTTCTGCTTTTTTTTCTGGATTATAAGTAAGTTTAATGGTATCTGTAGTCAGTTCTACAGAATTATTAGCGTCCTTTATTGCTGTGACTTCTATATCTCCAACTGTCATTGTTATGTTTTGTCTGGTTTGTTCTGTGTTGGAGTCTCTTGAACTCAAAAAAGCAATAAGTTGTTTATCTCGACCTTGCCACTTGATTCCAGCTTGTTCACCAAAAACTTTAACAGCGAGTTTTGCACCAGCTTGTACAGCCCCTGGGAGATAGTTTTCAATGGTTTGTGCTTCTCCTAAGTTCATTTCGAGCGCAATTATTTTTTGTCCTTCTGTTGTTGTGACAACTGTGGCAGGACCCATTTCTCCAGCAAGTCTTCCGAGTATAAAATTGAGTGAATTTTTACCAATGTGTGTATCGGTAAACACATTTCGTAGTTGGTCAGCATGTTCTTTGTTAATGGCTCCACTTTTAAGTATTGTTTCAACTTTTTCTCTTGCACTGCCAACCAAGGAATTATATTGATCAATGGTGATTGCACCTAAATCAAGATGCACTTGAGCTTGGTTGAGAGAATAAAAATATTCCATCACTTCTGGTGCTTGGGATACGATTGGTGGCACTTTTTCTCTTCCAACTGAAGCACCTGCATCAGCATGAGCAAATGCTTTAGACATTTTTTCATATTTTTCTCCTGCTTGAGCGGCTCTTTCAGGGTTTTCATGGTTTATAACCATTTGCAAGAAACCATCGAATTCTTCTTCAGATAAAACTTTTTTAAACACATCTGCATTTGCTTTTAGGAAGACATAACTTAAAACTGGGTGGCCAATATCTAAGTTGTAATGTTTCGAATCTGCTTTTTGTTGTTTATTTACTTGATTACTGGCATATCCAATGTCATGAAATGCTGCGGTAAGTGACAACATAAGCTTGTCATTTGCAGATAATTCGGTATCACTTAAACCCTCCGCGAGTACAAGGGAGTCTCGCATATCTTGGTATAAGTGATGCCAACCATGATCACCTAGTGTGACACTATTTGCTGCTAGGTCTTGAAAGGTAATAGCTTCTACAGCCATAGTAACCAAAGCTAGTGCGTCGGTTATTTTTTTATTGAATAGCTCTGGCGGTAACTGTTCTCTCTGCGCAAGAACTGAATCAATAGCAAATGTGGTAGTTTGTTGTATGTATTTTTTTGCATTTGCTACTTTTGATTCCTGACCTTTGAGTTGCTCTGTTGTTTTCTGCGTTAGTTTTGCAACAAATTCATTTTTAACGGCTTCAATGTCACTATTTTCTTCTAGAGCAACTCCCAATGAGTCAAATCCAGTTTGTAGTTGATTGCCAAGCTCTGAGGATTCTTTGGCAAACTCTGTTGCGCGTTCATAAATACCGTTTTGAGTATCTGGATCTGAAGTTTTGCCTTCAACATACGACGAAATGATATCTCGGTTTGAAGTTAGCTCAGTTTCAACAACAACTACTTCATCTTTTTTTATTGTGGCTGTTGCTTCTTCTGGTGGTGCTAATAATGCTGTCTCTATCACAAGATATTATTCTATAGAAAAATTAGAATTTTCATACCTGTTATTTTGAAAGTTCTTGGTTGAGTAGTTTTGTGAGCTCTTTGGTATCAACTTTCTTGCCGAGTAATCTGAGTGTTTGGCCCATGAAGAATCCTACCACTTGGGCTTGTCCTGCTTTATACTTGGCAACAGCATCAGGATTTTGCTTCATGATTGTTTGAATAGTGGAAACAATTTCAGTTTCTGGTACCTCATCCATAGCAAACATCTGAGAAAATCTTTCAACTAATTCTTTTGCTGAGTCAGAAAATGCTACTTTTTTATTTGCGAGAACATTTGCAAGTTTATTTGGTTCTTGGTTTGCTTTTTGTAATAATTTGAAAGCATCTTCCAACACTTGCGCATCCTTTGTTGAATCAAAAAGAAGATTTGAGTATCTTGGTTCCACTTTATATTCTGTTTCCCATCTGGCAATTTTGTCATTTGGTAACTCAGGGAGTTGTTCACGCATTTTTTCAATCTGTTTTTTGGTGAAGGTAATCGGTGGCAAATCTGGATCTGGGAAGTAGCGATAGTCTTCTGCGTCCTCTTTGGTCCGCTGTGAAAAGGTGATGGTTTTGGTAGAGTCAAAACCGCGTGTCTCTTGGACCGGAGTTTTACCTTCATCTAAGATTTTAGCCTGGCGATTCATTTCGTAGCCAATTGCTTGTTCTGCAAATCGGAAAGAATTAATGTTTTTTACCTCAACTTTGTAGTTTGGGAGTTCGCCTTTTTCAGTTTGCATTGAGTTTGGAGCTAAAGAAATATTAGCTTCTAGACGCATGCCACCTTGATCCATGTCGCAGTCAGCAACCTCTAGGTATCGTAAAAGGTCACGAATTTTTTTAGCATATTCTTTAGCCTGTTCTGGTGAATGTAAGTCTGGTTCAGAGACAATTTCCATGAGCGGAACACTACTGCGGTTGTAGTCAATAAGACTCACTTTTTTTCCATCAATAGTGGTGTGTTGCAGTTTTCCCGTGTCTTCTTCTAGATGAATACGAGTAATGCGGACAGGTCCGTATGAAGTCTCAACAACGCCGTCGTAGCAAAATGGTAAGTCATATTGGCTAATCTGGTATGCCTTTGGCAAATCAGCATAGAAGTAGTTTTTTCGGTCAAATTTTGAGAAGAGGTTGATTTTACAACCAAAAGCTAGTCCAACTTTTATAGTCCACTCAATTGCTTTTTTATTTGCAACTGGTAGGCCACCAGGCATACCAAGACAAACTGGACAGGTATAAATATTTGGTTGTTTGGCGCCAAATGGATCATTTTTACAGCCACAAAACATTTTTGAGGCAGTTTTAAGTTCTGCATGGATTTCCATTCCACAGACTAGTTTGTAAGTGTTTTTTTCTGTTGTAATTGTGTTCATGATTAGTTTTTTGCCTTTTCTTTTGCTCTCCAGGTATTCCAGTTTGTTGCTTTCTCATATGCATCGCCAACTTGAATTACCAGATCTTCTCGCCACATTGGAGCAATAATATTCATTCCTAAGAAGAGATTGGTCTTGGGATCACGGTAACAAGGAACAGAAATTCCAGGTAGGCCGCTTAAAGAACTTGCTTCTAGCAATAAATCTTCGAGTTCGCCAAACATTGCAGCACCCTCTGTTGCTCCGATTTTTTTGGCAAATCCAGGAGAAGTTGGAGCAATCAGTACGTCATATGTTTTGAATAGCTCTTCATAATTTTTGATGTATAGGGTACGAACTTTTTGGGCAGTATTATAGTATTGGTCTGAGTACCCTTTTGACAAGGTATAGGTACCAAGCATAATACGGCGTTTTGCTTCTGCTCCAAAGTATGAACGGTCGTTGCCATAGCGAATGCCATCGTATCGGCCTAAGTTACTTGAAACTTCACCACGCTGAACAACTGTATACACGCTAATGCCATGACTTGGATCCATAGCATCAACAACTTCTACAGTAGCTCCTAATTTTTCAAAGACTTGCATCTCTTTAGCAAAGATCTTGGTAACTTCTTCTAGGCCTTTTAAATCTTTATAAATGTAACCAATTTTGAGTCCTTTTACACCTTTGCCGATATATTGGGTGAAATCTGGAACTTCGTGTGGTCCGGTTGTTGCATCATACTTATCTGGTCCGGCAATATGGGTAAGGAGAATGGCGCTGTCTTCTACGGTTTTGGTAATTGGACCTGGACTATCTGTTGATGAGGCCATGGCAACAACACCGTAGCGACTACAGCGGCCATAGGTTGGTTTGAGGCCAACGACGCCACACCAAGCAGCAGGTTGTCTAATTGAACCTGCAGTTTCTGTGCCAAGCGCAGCGATACAGAGATCTGCCGCGACAGCTGAGGCACTACCACCAGAAGACCCTCCTGGTAAGTGTTCTATATTTCTTGGGTTTAAGGTTCTGCCATATTGTGAGGTTTCAGTTGATGAACCATGTGCCCAAGCGTCCATGTTTGTTTTTCCAATAATGACGCCACCTGCGTTTTGTAATTTTTTGATTACAGTTGAGTCATATTCTGGGATAAAAGTATCAAGAACTGTTGATGAAGCAGTTGTTCTCATGCCTTTAGTGCAAAAGTTGTCTTTGACTGCAATTGGAACACCTGCAAGTGGGGTCTTTATTAATTTTTGGGCACTAGCTTCTGAATTTTTAGCTAACGTCAGATAAATGTTGAGTTTTTTGTTTTGTGAGACGATAGCTGAATTAATATCTGCATACAGTTCTGCATGGGTCATTTTTTTAGATTTGAGTTCATCAATTGCCTGTTTAAGTGTGAGAGTGTTTTTCATATTATGTGTTTTTGTGATAATTCTTGTTATTTTTCTTCAATAATTCTTGGCACAACAAAGTACCCTTTGTGGGTTCGTTTTGCATTTGCTAGTGCTTGTTTCTGGGCAAACATGTTGTCAGAATCGACGATATCTTCTCGCAGAACATTAGTGAGTCCGGTTACCTGGTGAGTTGCTTCAACTTTTAATATATCAACTGACTGTAATTCTGCAATTGTGTCTAGTGTTTCTTCAAATGCGTGTTGAAAGTTTTCTTGTTCTTGGTCGGTTACTGGAATATTTGCTAAGTTTGCGATGTGTTTTATTTGATCTTTTGTTATTTTTGCCGATTTTTTCATGGTGGGTCTATTGTACCTAATAATTATTACTTTTGGTTTCTAGTTTTTTGCTTTCATTCTACAAAAAAAAGCGAGCTTGTGGCTCGCAGTTTAGTTTTTTACTTTTGTCGCGCCACAAATTACAACGTGTTCTGTTGTTGATTTTGTGCTTGAGTAAAAAAACTGTTATGTAACATACAAATGGGATTATATCACAAACTTCGTAATGCCTTAATCCTCTCTTCAACTGGTGGATGGGTGCTAAATAAACCTGCAAATAAGTGTCCTTTGGTATTTTTGAGTGGATTTGCAATATATAAATGAGCTGTAGCATTGTTTGCTGCTTCAAGTGGTTCTCTATCAGAGCTAATTTTTTCTAGAGCTTTAGCAAGTCCTTCTGGATTTTTAGTCATGGCAATAGCGCTTGAATCTGCCAAAAATTCTCTTCGTCTTGAAATTGCGAGTTGAATTATTTTTGCAATAATTGGAGAAAGTAAAGCCATTATTACGCCGGCTATTAATAAAATGATTTGTAGTTGCCCACCTTCTCTATCATTCCCTCGTCTACCTCGGAGGCTACTTCTTAAAATAAAATCGGAAAGAAGTGCAACTAATCCGACCAAAATTGTAACAATTCCCATCAGACGTATGTCATAGTTTTGAACGTGAGAAAGTTCATGAGCAATAACTCCCTCAAGTTCTGAACGATTTAATTTTTGTAGTAAGCCTGTGGTGCAACAAATAACTGCATGTTCTGGATCTCTGCCAGTGGCAAAAGCATTTGTTGCAGTGTCTTCTATAACATAGAGTCTTGGTTTTGGCATTCTTTGAGAAAGAGCTAAATTTTCTGCTATGGTGTAAAAATCAAAATATTTCTCTCTTTTTGCTTCATGAGCACCTGAAATACCTAGAATTATTTGATCTGAAAACCAGTATGAACCAAAGGAAAAGAGCCCAGAAATAACTAAGACAATCCCAACAATACTCAGATCATATTGAAAGCCAACAGCCATAACATATGATGCAAAAACAATAAAAACAACAAACAAGATCATGATAATGCTTGATTTTTGCTTATTGCTAGAAACTAGTTCGTAATGGGTCATTCAGTTCTAAAGGTCTACTTTGACGTCTTTCATTTCTGAGCTACTAACTGCAACGTGTTCACCTGTCATTGCAGTAGCTAAACCTTTTTCTGGTTCAAATTTGAACATTCCTGCAATAATATTTGAAGGGAATGTTACTAACATTTCATTGAAATTCTGAGACAAATCAATGACAGCTCTTCTTGCATACATGAGTTTATCTGCTGTGTCGGTTAATTCATTCATGAGTTTAGTGACCGTTGCATCACTTTTGAGTTCAGGATTGTCTTCAACAGCAATGGTCATTTTTGGTACTAATGATTGTACTTGTTCGATTGCCTTCTCGATATCGTTAACCTTGCCAGACTCCTGAGCATTTGCAACAGATTTTCTTGCATCTGTGAGCATTTTGAAAATGCCAGTTTCTTGCTTCATCATGCCTTTGACAGATGCTTCAAGATTAGGAATTAATGATGCTTGGCGTTTGAGTTGGTTACCAATTTCTTGGATACTTGCAGTAATTTGAGTTTTGAGGCGTTGGAGGGAGTTGTAGATAGAGACTACGTAAAATGCAATAGCAACACCAGCAATGATCAAGATAAGAATAAGATTTGAGGACATATGTTTCTCCTTTTTATATGATGTATACTATACTACATTTTTGATTAGATTCGTATTGGCAAAACTAGGTCTAGTAAGGTATAATTCCTTTTGTTCTTTGAAATGATGATTGTGTTTATATGTGGGCTCGTGGTGTAGTGGTTAACATGCTTCCCTGTCACGGAAGAGATCGTCGGTTCGAATCCGATCGGGCTCGCAAGTGTTTTTTCTGATTTATATATAAAGATATTTTTATAATATTGAATATTAAATTTTGTTTATTTTCTTTTAATTATTTTACCTATTATAGTCCTATAACTATTGACAGATGCATATAATCTATGTATAAACGAAGGGTTGGTGAAATATTCATTTTTTTGTGAATGCCACATAATATTTGATTATTTCCGAAACAAAAACGCACATTAATAGCTTAATTTTTTTATCTTAGTTAACCCACTTAGTACATTATTTAGTTTATTAAGTGGGTTAACTAAGCATTCTTTGAAAGAGGAATGCGAAGTGCCTAAATCAATCTTTTTCAGGAGTATTCTAATGAACAATCCGTATCTGAGCAAGACGTTGCAATGGCCCCCTGATCAACTTAAAATGATAGAAGAAGGGTCAGCTCAAGAACTGGTCGTTGCGCTGATTGGCGCTGGACCTGTTGTCGCCTTGAGAGCGATCGCGGAGGTGATGCTGAACGAAGATGAGGACAAACTCAAACTTCTTTTGGCAGATACTGCTTTCACTGCTTACTGGCGGGATTACGAGTCCGATTATGAGCTTGACGAACGTGACGACCAATACGCCCAGCAATTGGAGGAAAAACTCATAGAAATGAATAAATAGAAAATTAGCGACAATGTGCAAACCCCGCCGTAATGGCGGGGTTTGTCATTCTATAAGGTTTAAACCAATTTTCCATTACTTGTAGAATCTTCTCAAACTTGATATATCGTATCCAAACTTTTTATAAATAAAAAGAATCTCTGCATTGTATTGTTTATATAACTTTATTATTTCTTCTCTTTTGTATTCCCTGAGAATTGTTTGCCACAAGCCATTTACGGTTGCGATATTGTCATCTTCACTGAGCCCAGTCTCATTGGCTCTACCAATAAAGCTTGCATGGTGTCTAAATTCACAAGAAGTGCAGTAAGCCTTTAGTTTATTTGGGTCGTTGTAATTTCCGTTGCGAGTGTGATCCATGTGTGCAACGGTAAGTTTTTTTGTATTTTTACCACAGCCCTCACATATTTTATTTGCTCTTTCCTTAACTTTTTTTCTAATTTCGTGTGATGCTGATCCTAATGCTAATTGATAGAGGAGGTAAAAATTGAACAAAAAAAACAAGCTTGAGAATATATATTGAGATGTCTGCGACTCTTTAGTGTTGTTTGTCACTAAAAAGACATTGTATAACAATTTTTCTTGTTTGATGAGCTACAGATTTTTGGAAATTTGACACAGAGTTTATTCTATCACCAGAAAAATTTATGTTAAAATCAACAGTGTTGTGCCGAAGTAGCTCAGTTGGTAGAGCACTGGTATCGTAAACCATAGGTCGTGGGTT
>CAZZDG010000015.1:0-17977 GCA_964652415.1 uncultured Pseudomonadales bacterium
TTAATCATTTTTCTCATAGTTTATGATGGCACAGATAAAAGAGTTAAACAATGATAAAATACAGTTTGTAAATATGATAAAAAAAATGCTCTACAACACTGCAGCACTTGGCGGATCTTTTGATCATTTGCATGATGGACACAAAGATTTTATCCTTTTTGCTGCGAGTATCTCAAAATCACTTATTATTGGCGTCACTGATCAACATATGGTACTTAAAAAACCATTTTCTGAGCTCATTCAACCTACCCATGTAAGAAAACAAGCAGTTCTTAATTTTTGTAACCAACATGAAATTAAAGCTAAACTTATTACACTCAATGATCCATTTGGCCCAACGATTGAGGAAAATACAATCGAAGCTGTCATTTGCACAACAGATACTCTTCCAGGAGCAAATAAAATAAATGAAATTAGAAACAAGCTGCATTTGAAAGAATTACCCATTCATGTGCACCAACTAAAAAAAGATAAAGAAGGAATTGCAACAATTAGTGCAGAAAGAATCCGCACAGGCGAAATTGATAGAGTTGGCAATGTATATGCAAGTAATTTTAAAACTGATCTACAACTCACAGAAACAATGCGTGAATTTTTTGCAAAACTTCATGGAACGATTCTCACAAATCCTACTGAGCCACAAATAAAAGATGCAATTAAAATTGTAGTTGGTGACTCAACCCTTGAAACTTTTATTCAAAACAACTGGAATTATACTTTAGGTATCTTTGATAAAAAACGCCAAAGAAAAGAGTTTGCTTCTGCTGTTTTAGATTCGTTGGATACTATTTCTGTTACAAATAAAGCTGGCTGGATCCAAACAGAGGCAGTTGAGGTACTGAGATCTTACCTAGAAAACAAAAATCGCAAACATATCTTTGTAAACGGTGAGGAAGATTTACTCGCAGTGATTGCAATTTTATTACTACCACTTGGCAGTTATGTCTATTATGGCCAACCCAAGCAAGGCATGGTTGAGTGTGTTGTGAGCGAAAAAATAAAAGAACTATTCTTTGAAGCGCTCACAGAAGAATAGCGTTACTGAATAACCTTGCACAACCGAATCTTTCACGAAAATTAAAAATCTGCTACAGTGACTACATGTCTACACTTGCCACACTATTGCGCCCTACAAATCTTCAAGAATATTTTGGTCAAACACATTTACTTGGTGAAAATAAACCGTTACGAATTGCTTTCGAAAAAGGGCATATCTTTTCCATGATTTTTTGGGGCCCACCAGGAGTTGGAAAAACTACTTTAGCACAAATCTTGGCGCAACAAAATGGAAGACAGTTTTACAGCTTGTCAGCCGTTTCTGCAAAAAAAAGCGATATCAAAGAAATTGTTGATGAATCTAATTCACAACGAACTTTAACTCAAGACTATAAACCACCAATTTTATTTTTAGATGAAATCCACAGATTTAATAAAGCTCAACAAGATTTTTTGCTGCCATATGTTGAGAATGGAACACTCACCTTAATTGGAGCAACAACAGAAAACCCAAGCTTTGAAGTTATCTCTGCACTGTTATCTCGATGCAAAGTTTTTATTTTACAACCGCTTTCTCCAGAAGAAATGAGCCAGATTATTGAACGCGCACTTGCATATTTACGCATTCCACTTAAAAAATTAAAAGTAGAAACAAAAGACTGGCTTATTCAATATTCAAATGGTGATGCAAGAAAAATTTTATCTCTAATTGAAAATACATATAGTCTCTACAAAGATATTAGTTTGGACTCTTTCAAAACAACATTACAATCAAACCAACTTTCTTATGATAAAAAAGGAGAAGATCATTACAACACGATTAGTGCGTTTATAAAGTCAATGCGCGCAAGTAATGCGGATGCCGCATTATATTATCTTGCGCGCATGGTTGAAGCAGGAGAAGACCCTAAATTTATTGCCAGAAGAATGGTTATTTTTGCCTCTGAAGATATTGGACTTGCTGTTCCAACCGCATTAGTTGTTGCGAATGCAGTGTTTGAAGCAGTTACTAATATCGGCTATCCAGAAGCACAAATAAATCTTGCTCACGGAGTTGCATATCTATGTAAGTGTGGCAAGAACCGTTCGGCTTATGATGCGTATTTTGCTGCCCTTGCCGATGTGCAGAATTTCGGTAGTTTACCAATCCCTTTGGAATTGCGAAACGCACCAACCCAACTCATGAAACAAGCAGGATATGGCAAAAATTATGAAATGTATCCAGACTCAAAAAAAAACTTATTGCCAGAAAAACTTAAAAGTAGAAAATATCTCAAATAAATTACAGTTTACGTAAGAAACTTTTTTTACAATTTGTGGGTGAATAGTTCTCAATCCTCACCACAAAAAATTTTACAAAAATACTTTGGCTATACCCAATTCAGAGATGGTCAATTAGACATTATTCAAAACATTTTACTAAAAAAAGATTGTCTCGCAATTTTGCCAACCGGTGGGGGAAAATCTATTTGTTTTCAAATTCCTGGAATACTATTTCCTGGAATTACTCTAGTTATTTCTCCACTTATTAGCTTGATGAAAGATCAAGTCGATACTTTGAATAGTAAAGGAATAAGTGCCTGCTATATTAGTAGTCTTCTTTCTACAAATGAGCTTGACTCAACTTACCAACTCATACAACTATATAAATTCAAATTCATTTACATTGCGCCAGAACGTCTTGGGTCAAAGAAATTTCAAAAAATCATTTCCCAACTACAAATCTCACTATTGGTAATTGATGAAGCGCACTGTGTTAGCCAGTGGGGAAATACGTTTCGGCCAGCATATAAAGAAATTATTACACAAACAAAAAAGTTTTTATCTAATATAACAAATATGCCAACAGTCGCGTTTACTGCTACTGCAAACAAGGCTGTTCAAAATCAGATTTGCCAAACACTACGACTACAGAATCCCTACATTTATTATAAATCTTTTAAACGAACAAATTTGTCAATTGAAGTTATTCACTGTTTTAACCAAACAATAAAAAATTTAGTATTACTGCGACTACTGCAAAAACATAAAAATGAAGTTGGAATTGTGTACTGTGCCACCAGAAAAACTACAGAACAATTGTCACTTTTTTTACTTAATTTTGGGTTTAAGACTTCACATTATCACGGCGGCCTTGAGAATAGTCAAAAACAGATAATTCAACTCGCATTTACAAATGGGCATACAAAAATTATTATTGCTACAAATGCATTTGGTATGGGGATTGATGTGGGCAATATTCGTTTTGTTGTACATTACCAAATTCCAGGAAATATTGAAAACTACTATCAAGAAATTGGTAGGGCAGGGAGAGATAATAAACCTTCTTGGTGTTATACTTTTTACTGTCCCTACGATACAACTGTTCAATATGGACTTCTCAAACAGTTTCCAAAACAAATAAAAGAGTTTGAAAAAATGAAACAATTGGTTATTATAAATAAGTGTAGGACCGTACAGATTCTCGCTTACTTTGGTGAAAAAAGTTCACCATGTAAAGATTGTGATATCTGTAAAAAAATTTTATATAAATCACAACTAATGATTCACACAACACCTAATGAAGTTCTGCACATAAAAAAACTTCTAGAACTCAGAAATAAAAACCAAAAAATAAATAGGCAATTTCCAGTTACTGACATCATAATTGCTTTTTTGACTATACTAAAACCAAAATCTCAATCTGATTTTCTAAAAATTCCTGGGATTGGAATTGGTTTTGTGAAGGCCTGGTATGATATAATACAATATGAAAATTACAGACCTAGTTTCCCAATATAAAGAAATTGCAGATTTTTTGAACTCTCGTTGGCCACTCAAAAATAACGAACACAGAGTATTTGCTCGTACCATGAAAATTATGGAAGAGCTGGGTGAGCTTTCTGATGAAATTTTAACTAGTATGAACTTACAAAGAAATACAAAGATTGCAAAGTTCTCTCAACAAAATATTGAAGACGAATTTGCAGATGTACTTGGTTCACTTATCCTGCTTGGAATTGAATTAGACATTGATGTTGAAGAAGTGATGAAACGAAAAATTGCTTTTACTAAAGAGCGATTTGAAATGGATTCTGAAACTGAATCAAAAGAATAAAAACAATCACACAAAAACTTGATTTAATTTAAATCCTGGAACTGGTACAATTCACCATCATAAAAACCACGACTTCTATAATATTCTCGAGTACCAATTGCAGAAATTACTGCCAACTTTTTATATTCTTTTTTTATTGCAATATTTTTTGCAAGCTCAATAAGCTTTGTCCCTAAACCTAGGTGCTGTGCTTTCTCATCACCTTTTGTTCCAACATCAACAACTCTCCCATACACATGAATTTCACGAATAATAGCAGCACTCTGTAGCTCCGTAATAAAATTGGTAACTTTGGGCAAACTCAAACGCAAAAATGCTACTATTTTTGTTCTTTTTTCAGCAGAATTTTTACTTGTCGCCTCGTTTTTTTCACTACTGTTTCTCTCTGTTGTAACAGTGTCTGCATCTACAACATATTGCAAAAATAATTCTGTACTCACCGGGGTAGAGTAGATTACTTTTTCTAAACGTAAGTCTTCTGAATTAAATAAAACATTTTTAATCTCTCGTGCACGAATATCTCGTGATTTTTCACCAGCTTTAAGTAATTTTTGTTCTGCAATTTGTCTGAAATTTGTTAACTTATTTCCTTCAACAATATCAGTAGAAGGAATATCACGAATAACTCTAGTTAAACGACAATATTCTGGAGTATTTAATAAACAATGAGATAAAACTTCAAGGAGCTCTTCATATGAGTATGGCTTCCACAAACCTTTTTTATAGTACTGCATTAACTCTGCGCTACCAATTAAGGAACATGGATAAATTTTTAATTCATCTGGTCTAAAATCATTATCTTCAAAAAGTGTGTCGTAATCTAGCTTATCTTTTTCAACAGATGAGCCATACAAATTAGCCATCCAATGTGCGTGAATTTTAAACCCAGCTTGTCGTAATAATCTCACAGCTCTACGAGTTGCAGCAACGTCGTGACCACGTTTATTTTTTTCTAGTACATCATCTTGCAAACTTTGAAATCCAATTTGTGCTTTAGTACAACCTAGTTTGCGAATTCTAATCACTTCAGCTTGCGAAATATTATCTGGACGAGTTTCAATAACTAACCCAACATTGCGAACACTTCCGGTTTCATTTTTTTTCTGTTGAACGAAAAGTTCATCCCACGTTGCTGATTGGTAGGTATCAAAACCACCAAGTTTTTCTGGTGCAACATATAAAGATGAGACTGTTTGGTTATATGTTTTTGTCGCAGTTCCCGGAGTGTGAACTGTTTCGCCCGCAACTTCAAAATCTTTCATCGTAACTTTATTTTTTGCCGGAACATTTGATAAAACAGCAGGTGATTTTTCCAGTAATTTTTTTTCTAACTGAGCATAATATTCCTCGATTTTTTCGCGATCATCACTGACTCCAAAATCATTGAGGGCTCTAAAACATTCTTTGATAAACCAAATTTGGTACGTTTCTGGATAGTATGACCAAGTGCCACCAAGAATAATCAACTCAGCCTTACTCACAGAGTGACCCATGTTTGTGAGTGCTTGCAATCTATTGTATGTTTGCAGGTAAGGGTCAAACCAGTTTCGCTCGGCACGCTGCGCGCCGGGCTCATCAGACAAATAACTCTTTGGCATACGAATGTCACTTGGACAAAAAATACATTTTCCTGGGCAAGGAAACGGCTTTGTTAAAACAGTAATTGGAGCAACTCCAGATTGTGTACGAGTTGGTTTTTTTCTAATGGTTTCTAAAAATTCTTCACTGATTGGTAATAGTCCATGAGTTCCCGCAAGTGCTTTGTATGCCAAAACAATCTCATCTTTGCCAAACATTGAACCATCAGCTTTTGGGTGAGCTCGCAGGATCCGCGAAAACTTATCATGAGTAATTTTTTTTGTTTGCTCAATTTCTAATAAAAGAGGAACTAATTCTTCGATATGCTTGGTATAATCAAATGTGTACTTCATATAGCAGAAGGTATATTATACTCGATAAATGGCTCTTTTGCTAAACAAGCTAGAGAAAAAAACAAAGATGGATACGAACATAGTTAACCAACTCAACCAAGTAAATACAGATTTTTACAACACTATTGCAACTGACTTTGATGAAAGTAGACAGTATTTTTGGTATGGATGGGAAAAAATTCCACCTCTCCTAGATACATTTCAAGATATCAGAGTTGCAGACATTGGTTGCGGTAATGGCAGATTTGGCCAGTTCTTGCAAGAAAAATGCCAAGAACTAAAATTTTCCTACACAGGTATTGATGCTAATCAAACACTTTTAGACTTTTCCCAAGAAACTCTAGAAGGAAAAATTCCGGCACTGCATTTACAGCAAACTGATGTCATAACTGAATTACAAAATAATATAGATTTCTTGAAAGACCAAGAATTTCAACTGGTCACTAGTTTTGGATTTTTTCATCACATTCCTTCGTACGAAATCAGGTTGAAATTACTCAAATATTTATTATCAAAAATCACTCCAGATGGATACCTCATTATTTCATTTTGGCAATTTATGAAATTTGAACGATTTAAGAAAAAAATTGCAGATGAACACACACTCATCACACACAATATCAATCCAAAAAATTTAGAAAAAAATGATTATATTTTGGATTGGAATCGCGGTCAAACCGCGCTTCGATACTGTCATTTTATTGACGAAACAGAACAAAATAATTTAATTTCTGACTCTCGAGCCCAGCTGATTAAAACCTATCCTGCTGATGGCAAAGAGGGTAGTGTAAATCAATACGTTATTCTCACTCGCAGAAGCTAGAATATCCAAAGTAATGGGTGTATGATACTGCTGTCACAGAAGGATGGAACATATGAAGATTTTTATCTCACTGCTTTTTATTATTTTTTCTCTCATCGGAATTGCAGACTCTTCATTCATAACTTATGAAAAATTTGCAGGAATCATTCCTGACTGTGGACCAGGATTTGATTGTGGCGCGGTACTCAATAGTAAATGGTCTAGCATAGGTCCAATTCCACTTTCCTTACTAGGGCTAATATATTACTTCACTGTTTTTATTTTAGGATTTTTACTTGTAAGTGAATTTGAAATCCAAAAACCACTTACTCAATTGTTTGATAAACTCAAACTCTCAAAAAGAAATGTATTAAGAAACATCACCACAGCAGAAGCTTTATTTTTAGTCACCACTTTTGGATTTGGTTTTTCAATTTATTTAGTTATGTTAATGGCTTTTATCATCGGAGCTTGGTGCAAATATTGCATTATTAGTGCTATAACTTCTACACTATTATTTATTATTAGCACTATTTACCTTGCAACAATAGAAAAACGATCTCCGTTTATTCCAAAACTATTGCTCTTCAAATTTATTCACTGGGGCTACACAACACTTGTAAAACCACTCTTCTTTTTAATGGATGCAGAAGACGCTCATAACTCATGCACACGGTTTGGAATTATGCTGGGCAAACTAGGAATTACTCGCACAATGACAAAAATCGTATTTTCATTTACTCATCCTGCAAATAAAAAAGTTTTCAACGGCATTACTTTTCCCAATCAGGTTGGATTAGCTGCTGGTTTTGACTACAACGGACAACTCACGGGAATTTTGCCCGACCTTGGAATGGGCTTTCACACAATTGGCACCGTTACTTACCTACCATATGAAGGAAATCAGAAGCCACGTCTAGGCAGATTTTTAGAATCCAAAAGCCTCCTTGTTAATAAAGGACTCAAATCTTTAGGTGCTATTGCAATTGCAAAAAATCTCGCTGGTATTCAGTTTAGAGTTCCAACAGGAATTTCTATAGCAAGTACAAACAAGCATTTCAATTCTGATACTGAACAAATTTTAGATATCGTAAAAACATTTACTATTTTTGAAAACTCAAATGTACAACATTCATATTATGAACTTAACATTAGCTGTCCAAATACTTTCGGTGGTGAACCTTACACAACCCCTCAAAGATTAGCGGTCCTGTTGCGTGCTATTGAAAAATTACACATCACAAAACCAATTTATGTAAAAATGCCAATCGACCAAAGTAAAAAAGAAACACTAGAACTTTTGAATATTATAGATACACATACAATTGCTGGAGTAATTTTTGGCAATCTAACAAAAGATAAATCAAATCCTGATGTCACACAAAATGAAAGAGAAAGATGGAAAACTGTTAAAGGAAACTTGAGTGGAAAACCAACGTGGCAGAGGTCTAATGACTTAGTTGAACTCACTCGTAGAAACTTTGGCAAACGGTTTACAATTATTGGTACAGGTGGAATTTTCACAGGTGCTGATGCTGTGCATAAGACTGAACTTGGCGCCGACTTAATTCAACTGATTACAGGAATGATTTTCGAAGGTCCTCAAACAATTGGAGAAATTAACTTGAGGCTAGCTCAAAAAAATCTAGAAAAATAAATTAGCTATTTAATTTACAAAACCTTCAATGAATGCGCCAAGTGAATAGGCGGCAATAGCAGCCAAAGACCCAACAAAAAGCATCTCGAGTCCGTTCTTCCACCAGCTCCCTTTAATTACATATGTTCTCAAACTACCAACAAAAAACATTGAGCTGAGTGTTGCAATTATTGACATAATAAACTGTTTGCTTGCGGGAACACTAATTCCTAGTAACATTACTAAATAAGGCATGAGTGGGAGTGAACCTGCGATAACAAATGAACAAAAAGTAATGAGACTTGTTTTTGCGTCAGAAAAGACTGTCGTTTCTGAAGCACCATTATATTTATGCATTCTAGAAATTGATCTCTCACCCAAAAAATCACCAATTGCCATACTGATGCCATCTGCAACCATGTTTGCGATTCCCAATACAATAATAATCTCAGTAGCAAACCCAGCGCCAACAACTCCGGCCACAACAGCAAATGTTGTAACTATGCCATCACTTGCTCCAAGCACTGCACCTTTTAAATATTTATCAGAAATTTTCATACGACTTTCTTTTTAAGTAGTATAAGCGTATCACTTTCTGGGTTCTATTGAAATGAGGTGGTATACTTGCGATTAATGAAAAGAACTGCAGTAAACACAGCACAAAGAATTTTTTGGGCAGATACAATGCGTGCGTTAGCAATTTTGATGGTCGTTATAATTCACAGTAGTGCGCCGGTTTTGTACAACTGGAATGAGGTGTTAGCAAGCAACATTCCTATACCTTCTTGGAACTTTGCCAACATACTTAATTCGATTTCCCGGATTTCAATTCCTATATTTGTGATGTTGAGCGGCACATTTTTGCTAAGAAGTCCAGAAAACCTGCAAACTTTTTAAAAAAACGGATACCGAGAATTTTAATCCCATGGATAGTGTGGGGGACAATGCAGCTTTTATATAACTACAATTTTTCTGTTGCCGAAATTTTGACTGGTAACCTTTTTGAAAAAATAAGCACGACTTTTTTTGGTGGGTTTTGGTTTATGCCGTTGATTCTTGGATTATATTTAATAACACCAATCCTGAAACCTTTTGTACAAACAGCACATCCTAAAGACTTTTATTATTTCTTTACTCTATGGTTTGTATTTGCTTCTCTCGTTCCAACGCTCAACCAAAGCTTTGGGATTAACGTTTCTTACGCATTGCCAATTTTTTTCCAATATCTCGGATATTTTATTGCAGGATACTTTTTAGTTCATAAAGTAAAAATTTCTGAAAAGATTTTAGAACAAACAAAATTTTTATTTGTTATTAGTTGCGCACTCATTGCAATAGGAACTTATTCTCTCACTACTTTGGCAGGAGATTTTCATTCATCCCTATATGAATATATGAATGTGCTCGTACTTGTTACAAGTGTTTCTGGATTTATTTCACTGAAATCTTTTTTTGAAAAAATATCTAGAAAAATATCAGATAGTTGGCAACAAAAAATAACAAAGATTAGCAAAGCTAGTTTGGGAATTTTTCTTTCACATGCACTTATTCTTGATATTCTGACAACCGGAAAACTTGGAATTACAATTCACGCGTTAAAAGGCAATACATTTATTTTTCTGCCAATCACAATATTGATAGTATTTGGAAGTTCGCTCGTTCTTGTTTTATTACTGCAAAAAAAGTTTAAGAAATTTGTTTCTTAAGCAATCTATTGTTACTAATAACAAAAGTTATTAAATAAGCTAGCATCATTACCACTGTAAAAAATATTCCAAAAACTAAAAATCCTTTTTTATATCCAAACAAAGTTATAATATAACCAACCATCAAACCTGAAAAACCACCGACAATTTGCTGGACTTGAGCTCCAATTGAAAGTATTGTCGCCTTAAATGAACTCTTGTCTATCAAATGAATAAAGTATGATTCTTCAATTTCAGTTAAACCCCACTTCAAACCATTTTGTGCTGCAAAAAGAATAACTGCTATCCATGCATTCTGCGTTACACCAAGAATTAAAAATATTACTGAATAAAGAAGAGTCTGAAAAAAGAAGAATTGCTTCATCGAAAAATGCTTCTGAATGCTACCACTAAACCAGAGCATCACTGACGCAAATAATCTACCTGCAGTAAAAAATATTCCAAATAAAGCAATATCAATTCCAAACGATTGCTGATATGGCCCTCTATAGTTACCAATTGCAAAAATAAATCCGCCAAGTAAACCTGTATAAAAAGAAAATTTGAGAAAACCAATGCGTTGACTTTCAACAAAGACTTTTACAATATTTTGTAAGCCCAATTCTTTTACTTCAACTGATTTTTCTTTGACCGTAGGTTCAATAAATGAAAATGCGATGATTAAACCAACGATGTCCATGAGTAGTCCAACTAAGAAGGGAAGAGTCATATCAATTTTTACTAAAAAAGGCACAAATGTGCTAATCAATAAAGGCAAAGAAAATCCCAGTGATTTTAATCTTCCCATGATTTTTGAATATTCATTCTGTCTACCAAGTGCAATCATTGTCTCTCGCATAAATGCAGCGCCGGTTCCACTAGTAAATGCAACCGATAAACTCAAAAAGATACTCGCAAAAATTAGTAACCAAATATTGTTTGATATCAAATACAGCAGTGAAGAAATAACTGCAAATACGCGTGACAATATCAATGTTTTTCTATGACCTATGATATCTGCCCAATAACCACTTGGAATTTCAAATAATACGCCAGCAATATTTCCTGCAAGTAAAATATACGCAATACCGAGTGCATCAACCCCAGGAATTGTAAGATAGTAGATAGCAATTATTGCAACAAATACACGCTTGTTTGTGATAAGAAATACGGCATACTTCCAAATATTTGAAGAAAGTGATTGATTCATATTCACGAAATTTTCTTAGCAATAACTATCCAATATCCACAACTAAACGTATATGTGCCATCGCCAGAAGTTACTTCTTCTGGAGGAACTATGCCTTCAATAAACTCAAATTGAAATTTGTTTTCTGTTAATAGTTTAGACAATAATCCTTTTGCTTCTAACTTTGTGTATTCTGTTTTTGATCTCCCTATAAACTCACCGTCAGCTTTTACTCTCACTACATCAGTTGCGAAATCAAAAATAAAAATACCTTCGACCTTGAGTACTCTTGAAACTTCGCCGAATATGTCTTTTAAAATTGATTCAGAAAATAAGTGCAATGTTCCTGTATTAAATACTCCGTCAAAAATATTCGAATTAAAAGGAAAAGACTCAGTTATATTCTGTTCTTTAATCGAAAGTTTACCAATTAAATTACTAGGCGTAACTTTTTCTAATTTTTGTAAAGCGCCAAAATCTATGTCCGTCGCTATTAGACTTTCTACAACGCTTAGTAATAAATTGTTATAACGACCATCACCTGCAGCAAAATTCAACCAATGCCCAAATATCTTTTTTTCATTTATAAGTTTCTTGAATAACTCTAACGATTCTGAATCACCATCGCCCCAAATTGACATCTCACTTGTTTGCGAGTAATCTAGATCCTCTGTGAAAATGTTTTTACTGGCATCGTTTTTCATAGTGAAATTATAGCAGAGAAGAGGAGTACCCATAAATCAGTATCGTCGCTTTTGTAAGTAAAATTCAGTTTGTTGAAATGTCATCGAATCATTTTTTTATAAAATTTTTTCAAACTGAACGCCAACTTCAACAAAACCATTATTTTTATAAAATTTAACTGCTTCTGTATTGCCCCAACAAGCTTCTAAATATAGTCTGCCAATACCTTGTTGTTTTGCCCACTCTATTGCAGCATCAATTAACATTTTACCTATACCTCTTGAACGATATTCTGAGCTTACGCCAATATTCTCTACTTCTACGTATTTACTTTTAGTATAAGAAAAAGTTCTTTCTGAAAGTACTATATGACCAATTAAACTTTTATCAATTTCAGCAACCAAACAGCAACCATAAGTTCCATTAGCTAAATCTTGGTAATATTTAATACCTTTTTCTGTATATGGCCAATTTAAATCCATGTCAGAATCATTATCCTTATCATTTTGAAAAACTTCATTGTTTAGTTTTTGAACTGATTGCCAATCTTCTGGTTTTGCTTTTCTAATTATTATATTCATATATATTATTCTAAATACTAATTCAATTAAACAAGATTTTCAATCATGTTTTTATTAATTTGTGAAAATGATTCAACAACTATATCAGAGGTAATTAAGTCTTTTTTGTCATGAGTAGTTGTTACCCCAATGCAATAGCAACCCGCATTTTTTGCAGATAAAACTCCACTTTTTGAATCTTCAATAGCACAACACTCCTCTGGTCTTAAACCAATTCGTTTTGCTGTTGTTGAGTATGGTTCTGGATCAGGCTTTCCCTTCACAACCTCATCTGCCGAAACAGTTGTTTTAAAATACGTTTCTATGCCAAATTCTTGAGTAATAAGGTCAACCTCAACTCTTGAAGAACTAGAAGTTAAAGCTAAAACAAAATCCTTTGATAAGGATTTTATTAGTTCCAATACTCCGTCATAGCTTTTTTTATTTTTTGGAAACAATTTAAGATAAATTTGATTTTTTTCAATTAACAATTTATCAATTAATAGTTCCTTAAAAAAATGTTTGGAAATTGCCTCATAACCAGCTTTATCTGTTTTTCCAGCACAACACTCTAAATATTTTTCGTGAGTAAGGTCTATACCAAATGACTTCACTGTTTCTCTAAAGGCTCTTTCATGAATATGCTCATCATCAACAATTATCCCGTTCATATCAAAAAGAATTGCTCTAATCATAAATAAATTATATCAGGTTTGAACTTATTTTGAGGAGAAATCTAGCCGTACAAATGAGGTGCAAAAACAACGAATAAATTACTTGTAGCTAGCAAAGTTACTTAATTCCTTTGCAACTTTTAGGATCAATATCTTTATAGCCAATATAAGAATCTGTCTTATCTGGGAATTCTCCAATTTTTACAACCTTATAGTTAGAAGTATCAGCGCCACTTACAGAAAAACAAGTCGCAATTCCAATTGGAACACCACTACCATGGGTTATAAATGCGTAATAATATACTTTATTTTCTTCAACAACTTTTACAGAACAACCTGCAAAACAGGGCTTTTTCTCATATTCTGAATTAAATATAGGGAATGCTTCTTCAATTGCACGTCTTCTGTGAATTTCAAAATCATCAAAGCCTACATAACTATTTGGGTCTTTGGTTACATCTGGAGAGAGTAAATCAGGAACACAAATTTTCTCGGCAGTTTCTGGACAACCATTTTCGCCATTTACACATTGGTATCTACAGGTATGTGCAATTCCGCAATCACTATTTGTGTTGCATTTCTTAACACAAGTATTTGGCCCAGAATTACTGTGCTCTCCAGTTAAGACGCAAATAGAATCCAATGAACAATCTTTTGTTTCTTTACATGAATTTAAAGGATGGTTTGGAAGTTGTACATTATAATGTAAAGCTGCTTTTTTAATGACTCCATCGGTAGAGAAACAGTTATTGGAAAAACATCTACCCTTAATATTCTCAGGAAATGAATTTCCCCGCGGCAGAGCCAGCGGGGTATCACGAGGGACGAGTCCAGTCAGTTAGGTGAGTAATTGCAGTTGTTGAGGGGTATTCATCGTCTTTCCTTGGTTGGCAACATAGCGTTCGACGGCTTTCCAGTTTCCCCGCTCGCCAACTGTGGCCATGTAGAATCCATCGCTCCAGAACTCTCCGCCCCACAACTCTTTTCTCAATTGTGGAAATCGCGCAAACAACTCTTTGGCCGTAATACTTTTGAAGATCCGTACGACATCGCTTCCAGAGTACTTCGGTGCAAATGATGCGAGAATGTGAATATGATCGAGGTCGGTTCCAATCTTCTCAAACTCGATGTCGTACCGCTCAGAGATCTCCTGCGCGATTTCTACGATCGCGAGCGGGATTTCATTCGTGAGGAGACTCTTTCGATATTTGACGGGAAAGACGATGTGGTAGTGCGTGTCATACGCATTGTGATATGTCTTGACTGGACTCATCCCTCAATTGTCGCAGAAACCAAAGGTTTCCGCACCTTCCTCTATGGGACCGCGCGGCAGAGCCGCGGGGAAAACAAGTTTTATTTTCGACCTCTTTCACCCAGTCTTGTGTGATTGACTGTTTTAGACTAACAGTTCTATTATCAGCATCAATTACTTTCCATTTATCATTCTGATATCCAATCTTAAATAATGGAGGTCTACCTCCACCACTTTCGGCACGTAAGTCGCCACCAAGTAATACAACACTTTGGCAATTATTTGGTGCATACACAATTTCCTCTTTGTCATTCAAATCAAATTCCCATAAAACTTCTACTTCACAGAAGAATTTACTATTAGATGATCTAAAATACCCATCACTTTCCTCTTTCAACAAATATTTTTCTATTGCTTCTTGCTTAGCTTCTTTATTAGAAACTTTTGGCAAAGTATCAAATTTATTATTATTGTAAAGATTAAAGAATAAACAAAATAATCCTGCTAACGTTAAAACGATTATTATTGAAAAAGAAATTAATAATTTTTTTTTAATTTTCATTGATTTTTTTGATAAATTATTAGATGCCCTACTATTACCAGAATACCATACAAATGTGATGGCGTGGTTGTACTTTACTGGAACTAATAATATATAAATTTCAACCAAATTTAGGTGTTTGAAGCTATTTACCAATGAAAGATCGCTTGAGAGATTTTTTCAAACGTCTGCCACCGTTTCTAAACTGTGATAGCAGCATATCAACTGGATTATTAACTCTTTCAGCATAACCGAATGGAGTAAATATCCCCGATTTAGAAGAAAATGAAATTCTTTCAACTCTTTTTGACAAGCCATCGCTATCTTCAGCTAAGTCTATTTCCCCACGCTTAACCAAATCCCTGATCTTTATAGGTATTTCCTGCTCTAATCCATCTACAAACAAATAAAAATTATCCAATATCGATTTTTCACCCAACCTCATATCTTTCAAATCATCTCTTCTAAAAGCATGATTCCCACCCTGATAGGATGGCTGACCTATAAAAGCTTTTATTGATTTAGCAAATAATGTTGTAAATTTAGCTAATTTTTCCCATCTTTCCCATTTTGTAGTCTCATACCAAACTGGACCATATGCAAAAGTAGAATCTTGTAAAGAAGTTACTAACCCACTAATATAGTTAGGACCAATATCGCAATCAGCATCTAAACTAATCACAAATTTGCCTTTTGATTCGTTTAAACCGGCTTGTCTAGCTTTTCTAATCTTAAGCTCTCGTTTATCATCTTCTTGACTAAGATAAATTAATTTTATTGGTAATTCCTTTAATAGTCTAGATAATTCTGAGTTTTCTAGATCCAGCTGAGTTCTCATTCCATTAATAACAAGCAATATTTCTACAGTTTTTAATACATTATTTGATACTAACTGTAAAATTAACTCAAATAAATCTTTTGAGCTCTCACTATCATACAAAACAGGAATTATAATGGAAACTGACGGGTCAATAGATTCATCTCCTCTGATTTCTGCATATTTAGTTTTAATTTCTTGCGATAAAATACCCAAATTATCTTCAATAAAAGCAGAAAATTTTCCCCCACCAAAACCTGATCTAAAAGTTTGGATGGCATCTTTTGGGTAAAAACTATCACGATTAATCACAAAAATCATTATAGTTACAAATTAAATCAATTGCAACAAAATGTACTGGCCGCCTACATATTGGGCTGTAGTAATTACATGTATTAGCTTGGTGATTTATATCCAAGCGCTTGCTGTGGTCTTGTTTGATTATACTAGTTTAAATACTTTTTTGAATGAATTTAATTCATGAAGAATATCAAATCTAAGTACTGCAACAACCCATCCTTTTGATACTCTTTTACCTCAAAAATAAAACTTTCTTTATATGGTGTTATAATTTAAAAAATGAATAAATTTAACTTTAATCCAATAGAAGTAGGCCAACTAGAAGTTGGTTGGTGGAAAGCTCACAACGAAAAGAATAAAGAGTTAATGGCCAAACTACTCATAGAGCAAAGTATGAAAATATATGGATTTGATAAAGATGAAGCAAAATCAGCCTTGAAAGAATTAGTTACTGCGGTAAATTATCACGACATAAGAGAGTGGGGAAAAGCTATTGAAGCAACAACTCAATATTATTTAAAAATAAAAAATAAGACAAATCTTGACTATGATCCTAAAGAGATTGCTAAATTAGAAGTTGGTTGGTGGCAACTACATGATAAATTAGAAAATAATCCAAATAAAACTGAACTTGCCAAAATGTTTTCAAAGTTATATTCAAAAATGTTTAATATAGATGGAAAAAAGCTAATTAAAGCAGGAAAGTTAAAAGCTGATGCCACAAATGAACATGATTTAGCTGAAGATCCACAAACCAAATTTAATGAAATTGATGATCATTGGGACAATGCAGAAACTTTATTAATTGATTTCTATACTGAATTAAAAAGAAATATTTAAAATTAGATTGATATATAAAGCTATATTTAATTGATGGCGTGGTTGTACTATGTTGGAACTAGTTCAATTAAGAATCATACTTCAAATGTTCTAAATAGCTCAGATTCATTGTATTTATTTTGATAACTTAAATAATGAGAAAGCTCCATAACCATAAATTAAAGAACCTGTGATCATACTCAAAATCACATGCTTATACATATATCTTAATGGATAAATTAAATATGATGAAATAACAACAATATCTCTTTCATACCAATCCATATATAAATAATATCCATCAAAAGTTAAAAGATCATAGAAAAATAATATAATTGATACTAAAAGGATTAGTAAAATTACAAATAGTAAATATGACAAGTATTTATATAGTGTTTTCATATAAATAAATTATATCAGGTCCGAACTATTTCTTGAGGAGAAATTGGGGGGGTACTAATAGGGTATAAAAGTATGCGAGATTTAGATTGATATATAAAGCTATATTTAATTGATGGCGTGGTTGTACTATGTGGGAACTAATTTACCTGTAAATAAATCATTTAAAATGCTAATAAATTACCCATTCGATTCCATTAATTAATTTTATTTCTTGAACTACTATAAAAGATAGAATTGCAATATATTTATATTCTAGTAATTCTTACTTCTTTTCTATCTTCATCAAACTTCACCGACCAAATATCTTCGAATCCTTTTAAAGCATCTAGAGTGTCATCTAAAGAATTAGAGACTCCTGTGTTCATACCTTTTGGGGCATCAATAAGTTTGTAGGCTTCAACTCTAATCATGCTATGAACAGGACTCTCTGCTCCTTGAATCCATTTTGATGGTGTAAATTTAATTGCCTCAATTTTCTCTTCTAAACTAAGTGTTTCTCCCATATCTTTATATCCATATAATTTATATAACTAAATTATGAGACCGTTCCAAAACGGTCACCTTTTTCATATAGTTTAGATTGATAAATAGA
>CAZZDG010000016.1:0-17947 GCA_964652415.1 uncultured Pseudomonadales bacterium
ATCAATGAGGTGAAGAAGCATATTTCCAGTATGGAGCAATTAAAAGCTGTTAGTCAAAATTTAGGTCATGAAAATATAACTACAACTTTTGGCTACGGAATTATTGAAGAATCTAGAGTTAGAGATTTGGTTGGTGAAATTGATTTTTCTGGATTACCTGGCAATAGGAATGAAGAAGCTCAAGCTGAGAAAATAGCTGAGATACTCTTTAAGAAGTTAGATAAAAATAAGTTATAATAGTTATGTTGACCCAATATAATATCGAAGGCAGAAATAGGCAGTTCTGCCAGCTTTTCCTTTGATTAGTTGGGTCAACCAGAACTGTCTTTTTCTGTATATGAAAAAAAATATAAAACTAACAAAATCAAAAGCTTCGAAGTTACAAAAACAGCCACGTTATATTTTGTATGCTCGTAAATCTACGACTTCAGAAGATAGGCAGGTTGCTTCTATTGAATCTCAGATTGACGCAATGAAAGAAGTAGCTCGAGATCATAATCTAAAAATTATTGAGGTTATGAGCGAGTCAGGGTCTGGTTTTAAGGTTGGCAGACCCGTATTTAATGCAATGGTTCAAAAAATACAAAATGGCGAAGCCGATGGTCTCATTGCCTGGAAATTATCACGTTTGTCGAGGAATCCAGATGATGCGGGTCAAATAATGGGTTTGCTTCAACGTGGTCAGATTAAACACATTAGAACAGTTTCAAGAGATTGGCATCCAGATGACAATGTGATGATGATGTATGTTGAGTTTGGAATGGATAATCAATTTAGTAAGGATTTGAGTTCTGATACTAAGCGGGGCTTAGTTAAAAAAGCTGAGCGGGGATGGCTACCAAATGCGATTTTACCACTTGGCTACAAACACAGTCCTTATAAAAAACTAGGCGATGAAGAAATTATTATTGATGAAAAAAACTTCTTTTTAGTTCAACAAGGCTTGCAGTTTGTAGCTTCAAGAAAAAAGACGCCTGTTGAAGCTTGTGAATACCTTGTTTCTCAAGGACTTATGGGTCAAAAAGGAGGTGAGTTTCCTCGATCTACTTGGTATAAAATGCTTTCAGAACCTTTTTATGCTGGTAGTTTTGAGTATCCAATTGGTAGTGGCAAGTTTTATGACTCCAAGGCTCAAAAAGCCTTAACTTTAGAAGAATTTGATGCCATTCAAGTTGTTCTAGGTAAAAAAGATAAACCAAGGCAAAAAAAACACTTCCTGCCCTACACTGGCTTAATGAAGTGCGGTGAGTGTGGTTGCTCAATTACAGCCGAGAAAAAAAAGAAGGTGCAGAAAAACGGGAATGTACACCGTTATGTTTATTATCGTTGTACTAAGAAAAAAGGTGAGTGTAATCAACCTTGTACAAATGTCACCAAATTAGAAAAACAATACAAATCAATCCTTTCGAGAATAAAAGTGCCACAAGCATTTCATGAATGGGCATTAGATGAAATTAAGTTTGATCAACAAAAAGAAGTTAGAGATAGAGGTCAGAGTTTAGAGCGAGCTAGAAAAGGCTATGATGAGTTGCTTGAAGCAATGGACATTCTGGTTGAGAAGTACCTAGATGGTAAAGTTCCAGAAGACTATTACAATCGTAAGCTTGCAGAGTACGAAAAAAATAAGAAAGCACGAAAAAAAGTTTTAGATGGCATTGACCAAAGAGTTGATGAAAGACTGCAAGAAATTGATGAAGATTTAGGTTTTGCTGTAACAGCAATGCAAAAGTTTGAAGAAGGTGATGATGTTAAGCGACGTGAGATTATTTCTCGTTTAGGCTCGAACCTCATACTCACTAATCACTCACTAGATATAGAGTTAAAAAAACCGCTAAAAATGGTTGAAGAAATAGCAAAAGAAGTTAATGCTGTTGCAAAAAGGTTTGAACCTCTAGAAAATGCGGATAATTCGGAACAATTTAAGTTATATTTGTCTGAAAATCCTACGATGGGTGTCTGACGGGGTTCGAACCCGCGACCTCCGCTGCCACAGAGCGGCGCTCTAACCAACTGAGCTACAAACACCAATGTATTGTTACAAATGAAAAATGCAGTTTAGAAACTATCTTTATGCAAAATCTCACTTTTGTGCACCCAGTGTGACTCGAACACACGACCTACGGCTTAGAAGGCAGTCGCTCTATCCAGCTGAGCTATGGGTGCATGGATACTCTTTACGAGAAGTATATTATAACATATTCAGGAGGTGGTACAATTCAGCACAGATGAAAAATATTGAGTTGGTTTTTATATTATTTTTGTTTACAGGATTACTATTAACAATTTTTGCTTTCTGTGGTTTATTGTTTCCATTTTTTCTATCTACGACTTTCTTTTTTATTGTTTTTCTTTTTGTTGTCTTAGTGTTTTTTCTTTTTAGACGCCTATACTCTCTTTCAAAACTTGAACAAGTTTTAGTAAATTTTTTGATTTTTATTTGGGCTCTGCATTTTTTACAAGTGTTGGTGCCAGAAACTGGATTTGATGCTTTGTGGTATCACCTGCCAGTGGTTAAAGAAATAGGAAGAGCCGGTGGACTTATTTATTTGCCACAGTTATATCAATCTGTGAATCCACTTTTTTCTGATCTCTATTTTTTAAGTGGTTACTCAACCTTTGGTATATTTGGTACAAAAATGATCGCATATATTTTTGCAAGTTTATTAAGTATTGCCAGTTACTATTTGGCTCGACTATTTATTGACAGAAAATTTTCGTTATTGGTAACAATTTTTGTTTCTACATTTCAAGTTGTTTCGTGGCAGTCTGCAAGTTTTTATGTTGATGTTGCCAAGGCTTTTTTTGAGATAGTTGGATTATTTTTTATTTTCTATTATTGTAGAAAAAATGTAGGTTTACTATTTTTTTCTGCAAGCTTGTCTACAAAACTTTTTTCAATTTTATTATTACCATTTTTCATATTTTCATTTGGGTTTAAAGATTTTTTTGCTAAGAAAGGCATAGTAGATATAGCCTTACTTTTGACTATTCCATTTTTCTATTATTACTTTGCATATTTAAATACTGGTAATCCGTTTTATTCCTTTGCTTTACATACAAACAAACTTCAAGAAATTGGTGGGCACTCAAATCCTATTTATTTTATTTTAGAAAAAATGAGCACTCTGCCTAGATCACTGGTTTCATTCGTGATTGCACGTGACTATGTTAATCCAGTATTAGTTTTATTTTTTATTCCACTAATTTTAAAAATAAAAAACATTTGGCTCGATACCAACCTCAGGGTACTATTTGTTTTTTCAGTTGCTCAATGGTTAGTTTGGTGGTTTGTACCACCGCTTTCAACAAGATATGCACTTTCTGGTTTTATATCATTATTGATTCTAGGTATTACAGTAGTTGTTAGGGAATATATAAAGAATAAAATACAAAGCCGTAGATTTTTATTATTTTTATTGTTTTTAGGAATGTTAACAATTACACCAAGGGTTATTGTTGCTAACAGAAGCCTGAAATATATTTTGACAAACCAAACACAAAAAAATTACATGGAACAATTCTATGACGGTTCAATCGATGAAAAAATAAACAATTGGTACGGTTACTAAAATATAGCTACTATTTTGTTACTCTTTTTACTTTTTTCACAACTTCTTTAGATTCACTTTTAGCAGCGCGTACTACTTTTTTGCCTTCTTTTTTAGCAGCACTTACTACTCTTCTGCTTTCTGATTTAGCAATAGTTGCAACTTTTTTAGCTTTAACTTGTACTTTCTTAGCTACAACGACAGCTTTTTTTCTGTTTTCCTCTTTAGAAAAGAACAACGCAGCAGCTCCAACTGCGACACCAGTTAGTAAAGCAACAAAACCACCTTTTTTACTCATATTTCTCCTTTTTTATACTATCTATCAGTATACTAAGGAATCTGTACAATTGACAAGGTGTTTGTGAGTCCAGGTTTTTTCCAGAATGTACCATGTACGAGTAAAATATTATCTCCAGATTTGGCAATACCAAGGGAAACGAGATTCTCTAAGATCTTTTCTGAGCTTTCAAGTTGTTCACCACTTGGAAGTTCCAAAATGTGTGGTGTTACATTAAAAAGCAAACTCATTTTACGGTATGTTTGTTTGTTACTAGTAAGAACATGAACAGGAGCATTTGGTCTAAAACGAGTAATGTTTCGTGCAGTTTGTCCAGTTTCGGTTAAGCAGACAATTTTATCTATACTAATATTATTAGTGTTTAAGTTAGAAATTTCTAAGAGTGAAATTGCTGCATGAGTTATGTATGCACTTTCATCACTGTCTTCAGTTTGGATAGCAATTGGATTTGCATATTGTTCATTAAAAGCTGCAATTTTTGCTTGAGTAGCAACAGCCTTAACAGGATATTTGCCAATTGTTGTTTCTTCAGAAAGCATAATTGCGTCAGTGCCGTCGTAGATAGCATTTGCAACATCACTCACCTCTGCTCTTGTAGGAATTGGGTTTTCAACCATGGATTTAAGCATTTGTGTTGCAGTAATTACAGGTTTTGCTTTTTCTCTAGATTTTGTGATTAAAACTTTTTGCCAATGAGCAAGTTCTTCAAACGGTACTTCAACTGCAAGGTCGCCACGAGCAACCATGACAGCATCGCACGCATCTAGTATTTCTTCGAGATTTTCAATAGCTGATTGATTTTCAATTTTTGCAATAATTGCTGCTTCAAGATTTCTTTTTGCGAGCTCACCTCTGAGGATTGCTATATCTTCTTTGTTTCTGACAAAAGAAAGACCAACGTAATCGACCAAATCGTTATTCGCTCCATCAAGTTGTACTAGGTCGGCAGGTATAAGTGATGGCTGATCAATAGTAATTCCTGGAGTGTTGAGGGTTTTTCTTTGTTTCACAGAAAAAGTGCCTTTGGCGGCGCAGACTATTGAGTTTTGATTTTTTTCTACAACTTCAAATTCACCATTGCCATCATCAATAGAAACTTGGTGACCAACTTGTAAAGTGTCAACAACCATTTGTGGAATATAAGGAGTTTTCGGTGTTTTATTTTCTGGATCTGAAGTAAATGTTACTTTATCCCCTGGAACAACAGCAAAAGATTCATCTGTAGGGAGGGTAATTCTGATTTCTGGTCCTTGTAGATCTAATAAGATAGCTATTGCAACTCCCATTTCTTCTGCTACTTTGCGAACGCGTCTCATTCTAACTTGGTGCCATTCTGGAGTACCATGTTTTGTATTAAAACGGGCAACGTTCATGCCTGCTAAAATAAGTTCTTTAATAATCTCTTCGGTTTCTGTAGCAGGCCCAATGGTAGCCACGATTTTTGTTGATTTGTTCATACAATAATTATACTACTGCAAATCCTTTGGATCTAGCAGTGAGATGGTTGTGAAGCTGACTGAATTACCCTTGAGTATTTTCCCTGAATGCTTTAGAGTGTAATTTGAATAGAAATCTAGAAAGGTTTTATGAATATTTCAGATGATACACAAAAGTTAGGCGCCGGCGAGGATCCAGAAGCATTAGAAACTGGTGAAGATCTTGCAATTTCCGCTTTGTCTGAAGCAAGCAAAGTAGATGCTACAGATTTTGATGAAGTTAAAGCATCAGATGATTTGGCTGACACTTTAATGTCTCTGCAAAACTTGATCGAGAGAAATGCAAATGAACTTGAAAGAGTTGGCAATGCTTTAAAAGAAAAGCGTGAAAGTTTGAAAAGCGTTTTTGAGAATGATAGTGCTTTGCAAGAAGTTACAGATTCAGTTTCTGCAATGCAACAGCAGGTAAAAGAAAGAAAATCTCTAATTGCAAATAGTGCACAAGCAACTTCTCTCAAAGCTCAAATCGGTGAACTAAACCAAGAAAAGAAAGAAGTTGAAGAAACCTTAAGTAACCATTTGGTTAATTACTACACAATGACAAATTCTAAGAGTTTTGATACCAGTTCTGGTGATCAATGGGAGTTTAGTATTCGTGCTAAGGTAAAGGGTAAGCCAAGAGGCGAAGAATAAAAATTAAAAATAAGATGACAACTAAAAAGGCCGCTTCTGAAAGAAGCGGCCTTTTTGTTTAATTCAAAGCTGATAGATTAGTTTTTACCCAATCTGTCGTTGATTCTTTGCAATACTACTGAAGAAATGTTTTTCATTTTCTTCAAACTTCTTGCACGTTTTCTGAGTCTTCTTTTTTCAGTTTTTTTAACTGTTCTGACTTCTGAAGGTTTCTTGTAGAATCTTCTGTCTCTAGCTTTGGTAACAATATCAGAAGCTGCAATAGCTTTTTTGAACTTCTTGATAAGGTCATGACTGCTGTCGCCAGCTTTTGCTCTAATAATAATAGGCATTGATTCTCACCTCCTTCCCTTAAGGGCGTAACTAATTGATCGTTTTCAAATTGCCAACTGTTTGTAAAGGTTTGCTTTCAAACAGGATTCGTATTATATCATGAATTACTTAACTTTATACAGGAAAGAGTTATCTGCAAGATATATTTTTTCAAAGTTTGCATCAAAATATGAGATGTTTGGTCTAAATTTCAATTTTTCGTTATTGCCAATAAGTACATAATCAATATTGTGTTTTTTGATGAGTTCTTTTGCGTTAAAATCTTCGCTAAAGATACTTTGTACATCTTTTTGAGTTTCAAGGTAGTCAATTCCATGTGTCCAAAGCCATCCAGGATGTATTAAAACACTGCTTCGACCTGCAATCATAATGAGGTGGTTGTGGTTATCGGCAGTTAAAAGGATGCTGTGAGGGTCTGTACTCTCTTTGATCTTTTCTGCAATAGCTATGTCTGATGCTGTTGATATGTTGTAAAGTGTATATGTTTCTCTATAGTATGAAATTATTCCCGTGGTTGAAATTAAGAAAATTGTAAGGACTGTTAATATATTGTACGCTATGCTCTTTTTTGAAATATGAAAAAATGTGACAGATCCTAACAAACAAATGCTAAAGTAGCTTAAAATCATGAATTTCATATTATCAAAGTTGTGTGGTTGAAATATAAATAGATTTGTAATGATAAAGATAAGTAGAAGTGGAAAACTAATAATTTTTAGAAATGATGTTTTTTTAAGACGCCATAGAGTAATTGGAGCAATTATCCACAAAATACTACTCAGTCCAAGATTTTTGAACCAAAAGGTAAGCAAACTCTCATTTTCTGCTCTCATCCATCCAATATAAAATCGAGAAAATGAGGTATTAAAGGTATGAGCGAATTGCCAGTATAGTTGAGGAAGTGCAAGCAAAATTGTAATGAGTATTGCTTTGGCACAATCAAGCCAATTGGCTTTTTTAAAATAAATATGCCACAAATCGATCCATACGCTCAGTAGAAAGAGGACGAGAAAAGTATGAATGTGAAAGAAAGGTGTGAGGCCAATGATTACAGCTATCAGGTATCTTGCTTGTATGCTGTATTTGTTGTGTATTTGATTGTATAAGAAAACTATAACGCTAAAGATACTCATTCCTACTACCATTGTTCTTTGTGGGAGAAGGTAGTCAGCGATAATATTTGTCCAACGAATATTATAATCAGCAAGGTGACTGTAGTTGTATTTAAGATTCGTCAGAAATACAAAAAAGTTGGAATCTTGGCTTTTTGTCCAATCTGAAAAAAGATAGTAAATTCCCGCTCCCCCATTGAAGAGAAATAAAAAAGAAAAAATCCATCCAGTTCTTGTACTTTTTGTTACACTTTGCAAAAAGGCATATGTAGTAACCAAAAAAACAATGACAAAAGGAAAGCTAGTAGCAATGAGCGCAGTTCGTGTAGATGCCCCTGCGCGCACTAGCATTGCTGCAAAAAAATTGATCATGAATGGATATGTTGTTTGTTGAGCACTAAAAATAGGAGATTGAAGGGATAATTCGTTTTGTTCACTAAATTTTGATATAAAACTGATATGAAGTGCAAGGTCTCCATATGTATTACCACCTGTTTGCCAGTCACCAGCAGGAGTAAGTTTAATCATATGTGAATCAAAGAGAGGTAAGAGTAAAGCAGTCCAAAAGAGAATAAACAAAATAAGGTTCCAATTTGATGATATTATTTGTCTATTCCAACGAGTTATTTTTACATTTTTACTCCGCCAAATGATAAAAATGATTATAAGAAGTGAGGAGAAATACAAGCTTATTTGCATCGTGCTGAACACAGCTGTAAAAAACAAAATCCAACTCGATATTACTATTCCAATGACTAAAGAGACACAAAGTCTTACAATTGGATTTTTAATGAGTTGTTTTGAAAGTATTAAACCAACAGATAAGCTGAGAATATACAGTACGGCAGCAAACATATTTTATTGAGCATGCCCTCTAATATTTTTGGCGAGTTCGGAGAGCATGTTGTTGTCTGCCAACTCAGAATCATTTGAGCAAACATATCCAGGATATTTCTGGTAGTAGTCTTTTTTCTTACCACTTTCGATTGGTTTCCATTCTGAAATGTTAGTACCATGCAGTGGATACAGTTTGGAATGTAAGTGGTCTACACCAAATCCTTCAAAAACCATGCCACAACGACCAACATCTTCAAAATAATTTTTAAGTATGTTTGCGGTTTTTTTAGTTGCTACGATAAGTTCTTGTAGTACGACGTCAGACTGTTCAAAAGCTGAACTTCCATGGTGTTCTTTGGTGATGACTACTGTTGCTCCCTCTGTATTTGGAAAGATCGTTAAGAAAGCTAGATGTTTTTCATCTTCATATATTTTGTAGCAAGGAATTTCTTCTGCAGTTATTTTACAAAAGAGGCAGTCAGCAATTTTATTCATGTAATGTTTCCTTTGCTAATGTGACAACTTCATCTAAAGTAAGTGGGCTTGGTGTTTGACTAAGCATCTTTCTAGAGCCATTGATGAGCATTTTTCCTGATGCATGATAGTACCAATGACCTACAGTATCAACTTTTTTAATTGCGTCATGGAGTGTTTTTAATGTGAGATTGCAATCAGGTCGTACTTTAATTCTAATATTGCCTTGTTTTGGATCCTTTTTAATTACTAAATCAAACCCTTGTTTTTGTGCAACTTTTATTGTGTCATCATTCCTAGTTTCAAGAGCTAGGCATTTAAGTGTACCAATTTTAAATTCCTGACCTTTTTCATCAACAATTTCTCTAGCCTTCACTTGTTGAGTCATGACTGCATAGGTAACATCAAGGCATTGGAGTCCAAATTGCATTTGCGAGTCATCATCATGTGGAGTTAAAAATTCAATGCCTCTCACAAGCTCATGTAACATCATGCTGTATCTATAGTTACCAGCATCTGGCCAGTATATTTCCTCAAAATGGTCAATTTCAGTTATAAAGTCAGCAATGATGGAGAGTGCTTGATCATTTTCTAAGTCTTTGCTTCTTGAGCAAACAAAGTCATACACAAGTGAAGTTGCACTGATGCGTTTTGAACCATTTTCTGGTTGATGGTGATCAAATCTGCCAAATCCTGTATCGACATGAATCACATCATGTAATTCAAAACCAAGATCATGTGCCTCATCTATAGAGATAGTTTCACCAGGATTTACAAAAGCAATTTTTGCATCTGCATATTTTTTTTGTTCAAAGCGTTTGAGCATCCAAGTAGAACCAATTGCGTCTAAATCTGGTGCGTGGTGAGTAACGATGAGTTGTCTTGACATACACTTAGTATATCATTAGGATAAAAAAAACCCACCGCAATAACCATATTCTAAAGATTAAAATAGGATGTTTGCAGTGGGTATCCTCACCGGGATGTAACAGTAATATACGAAATTATATAGAAAAACATAGCGGTAAAAAATGCTGACAAATGGCTGTATAACATAAAGATAAGACTAACTGAATATATAAATATAAGACTGAATATTGCGTATTACTTACATCATATTTACTGCAGTTTTTGCAACAAAGTGCCAATTATGATTTCTTTTTTGCTAAAAGTTGCCAAATTTTTCTAAGTATCCACCAGATAATTCTGAAAGGTAGTGTAATCAGTTGCCATGCGATTGGTTGTTTGTCCTCTTCTCCTCTGACCCATGCAGAAATAACTAAGTATTTTTTTTGATCTGGTTTATATGTGGCGACAACCTGGTACTTTCTATTTTGAATTGTTTTTACGTATTTTTTATTATCTTGGGATTTTCCCACGACTTTTTCCGGAAAATTTACAGTTTCGTAAATAGAATGTAACGCTAAACTTCTAGACTTAATTCTGTCGTAAGCGTGTGTGGTAAAGATGATATTTTTATATGTTTGCGACATAGTTAGAAACTTTGGCAATAGTTTCATCAACATCTAGTAATTCTGTTTCTGTTTGTTCTCTTAATTTGAATTCAATTTTGCCTAAATTTCTTTTGGATACAACTAAGCGAATTGGATTGCCGATCAAGTCTGCGTCACTAAATTTTTGTCCTGCAGAGACATCACGATTATCCCAGAGTACTTCAACATTCATTTCAGTGAGCTTCTTGTACAGCTCTTCTGTTTCTTGTTCTATACCATTCATACCAATAAGTTGTACAGTGTATGGAGCAACTTGTTTTGGCCAAATAATTCCTGCTTCATCATGAAATTTCTCTACCAAGACACCCATAATTCTCGATGGACCAATGCCATAGCAGCCCATATAGACCAAGTTCTCTTTTCCAGTAGCATCGGTGTAAGTGTAGTCAAATGCTTTTGAGAACTTCGTGTTCAATGGAAAGATATTTCCCACTTCACAGGCCGGGAAGACTTCATATTCATCTTCACTTTTACCATCAAGCGCATCTTGTGGGGCAACTTCTTGATTGTATGCTATGCCAGTTGTTTTATTGAGATAAATCATATCTTCACCAGAGTCACAGCGAGTTTGAAACTCGTGTGAGTAATCTTTGGTGAAGTCACCACCCGAGGCAAGGGCGATCACGGTATCTTTTCCTAATCCGAGTTTTTCAAATACAGTGACATACGCTTGTTTTACTTGTTCGTAGTATTTTTTTAAATCTTCTTCAGAAGTGTGGAAACTGTACAAATCTTTCATTCTGAATTCTCGTCCTCGCAAAATCCCTGATTTTGCTCGGGCTTCATTTCTGAACTTGGTTTGAATCTGGTAAAACGCAAAAGGAAAATCTTTATAACTTCTATTAAATCTATATGCAATTGGAGTTATAACCTCTTCGTGGGTTGAGTTTAAAATATATTCATTTGTAGATTTGTTTTTTGAAGCTTGGTTTGCACCAATTGTTTGCATAAGTACGTCGACAGTATCAAGTCTTTTTGTTTGTTCCCAGACTTGTTTAGGTGAAAGTGCTGTCATTAGAACTTCTGCAGCAAGTTTGTCCATTTCTTTTCTAATGATGTTTTCAATTTTATTAAGCACGCGAAGCCCCAGTGGCAAGAATGTATATGCTCCTGCCATTGTCATATCAATAAAACCACCTCTAATTAAGTAGGTAGCATTCTTTGAGTCATATTCTTTTGAATTTTTGAGGGTTTTTGTGCCCAATTGAGACATTTTCATATTATTTTTTTCTTTTTCTATATTTTTAAAACATTTTTCCGCCAATTACTGCAATATCTTTGCTTGGTACTATAAGAATAGCATTGTTTTCTTCATCAGGGACACCTAGAGTTAGTACTTCAGATAAGAATGGTCCAATTTGACGAGGTGGAAAGTTGACTACTCCTAGTACTAGTTTGTTAAGTAGTTCGTCTTTTTTATGATGTTTAACAAATTGGCCACTTGATTTTTTAATTCCAATCTCTTGTCCAAAATCTATGGTAAGTTTATATGAGGGTTTGCGAGCTTCTGGAAAGTCTAGGACTTCTATAATTTTTCCTACCCTAATATCTAGTTTTATGAAATCTTCATATGTTGCTGACATATTTTTCCTTTATTTAGTTACTGTTACTTATTATGCATAATTAATAAAAAAAGTCCTTGTAAATCCTCAAGCATAATTGCTTAAAAATTTACAAGGACTCATCTATTAGATGTGCGGTACCACCTTGTTTTTTTTGATCATTGCTGATCAAAACTCAATAACTAGCTACACTAGTCTGCCTTCTGTTTACGGTGAGCTTCCGGATTTGTTAGGGAGCTTCTTTCGCTCTTATCCAAATCAGTTTCTTAATAAAGCTACAGGTTAGGAGCCTGCATTGTTGTTAATCCAACAAAACTTTTCTGAAAATTGATTATATACTAGGAAAAATAAATATGCAAATTTTTGTCTACATCCAAGTTTTCAGGGCTTTGACGAAGATTTCTGCAGTATCTAGGACAATAATTTTTTCTGGCAACTCTTTGTGATGAATAGAATTAGTGATCACTACTGAGTTGATACTTTCGTCTGTCATCATGGTGACTCCATTTTGTGCAAACAATGCATGTGCCACAAAAAAGTGTACTTCTTTTGCTCCATTTTTTTTCAAAAATTTTGCAACTTCTATGACTGTACTACCCGTATTTATAACATCATCATAGATTAGACAAATTTTGTCTTTTACAATTCCTGAGACACCCATCGGAGTAACTTTTCCTGTTGAAAGGTCACGATGCTTATCTATATTTGCAAGATCTAATTCAAGTTCGTCAGCCAGCATTCGTGCTCGTTTTAGTCCTCCAAAGTCAGGACTCACAACGACTGCATTTTTGAGGTCAACTTTGTTTTTGATGTATTCTTTAAAGAGCCCCATAGCAGAGTGATGCTGTGTGGGTATAGAGAAAAATCCAGGAATACTTGTATTGTGTAAATCTAGCAAATGAATTCTTTTAATATACGTGTGTGAAATTAAGTCGGAAACAACTTTTGCGGACATTGGTTCACCTGCCCGAAATAATTTATCTTGTAGTGAGTACCCCATCCAGGGCATGACCAAATTAACATTTCTTGCACCTGTTCTTTCGAGAGCATCAGTAATAAGCAAGGTTTCCATAATGAACTCGTCTACAGGTTCTGAAAGTGATTGCACTAAGACAACGTTTTCACCATTAAGACTTTCTTTGATCCAAACACGTTTTTCTCCATTCTTGAATTTGGAGATCTCAGTATCAATCAACTTTAGGTTAAGTTTTTGGGCAATGCTTTGTGCCAGCACACGATTTGATGTACCAGAAATTATTTTCATGAGTACATTGTAGCGTATTTCTAGCCTCTATGCTCAGGTGCATTGATAAGACCACATTTTTTGTATTTTTTACCACTTCCGCAAGGACATGGATCATTACGATTTATTTTTACTTGAGCTGTTGCTTGATTTGCTTTTGGTGCAATTTTTGCTTTTCCTAGAGCTGCTGCTAAATCGCTGGTAGACCCTTTGATAGTTTTTGGGCCAACTGATTGCTGCTGAGATTGTACTTGTGGAGCAACGACTGACATTTCTGAAGATAAACTTGAACCAACTTCTTGTTTTTGTTCTACAGCGCGAGACAAATCAATTCTTGGTTGTACTGCTTGTCTGTTGGTGAATTGCACTCTAAAAATTCGGTTTGCAATTGTTGACTCAATGCTTGCGACTAAGTCTTCAAACATTGCAAAGCCCTCTTTCTTATATTCAGAAAGAACGGTACGTTTATCACCTCGTAGCCAAATTCCTTGGCGAAGTGAATCCATAGCATCAAGATGCTCCATCCATTTTTCGTCTAAAGTAGAAATGGTAACAATTTTTTCTAAGTTACGGATTTCTGTTATCCCAGTAGCTTTTTCTTTTGCTGCATATGTCTCTTGTGCAATTTTTGTGAGTTTCTTGGTAATCTCTTCAGTATCGGTAACTGCGCTGATATTTTTTACCAATTGTTCCTGGGAGTTTTGGTCAAAAGGAATAATTTTGCTAAATTCTTTAATCAAAGTTCTATATTCTTCTTCGGTGAACCCTTGAGGTGCATGTAAACTCACAATGTGTGAAATTTCACCCTCAACATAACCCATGATTTGTTCATGTAGTGTTTGTACTCCAGCTGCTTCTGGGTCCATATCTTGCTCTGTAGTTTGCTCAGCTTGGGTAAGCAGTCGTTTTCTTCGTTTGTAGATGATGTCACGTTGACGATTAATAACGTCGTCAAATTCAACGAGTCGTTTTCTTTGATCAAAGAAAAATCCTTCAACTTTTACTTGAGCAGACTCAATTGATTTGCTTACCATTGAATGTTCAATTGGTTGGTTTTCTTCAATCTTGAGCATCTCCATAACTTTAGCAATTTGTTCGCCACCAAAAATACGCATGATTTCGTCTTCAAGTGAAACAAAAAATTGAGAAACACCTGGGTCACCTTGACGACCGGAGCGACCCCTGAGCTGGTTATCTATACGTCTTGATTCATGTCGTTCTGTACCAAGAATGTATAATCCACCGGCAGCAACAACATCTTCATGTCCTTGTTTCCAAACAGCAAGAGCTTTTGCATATTCTTTGAGTTTGTAGTTTTTTGGATTAATTGAAGGAGGTAAGTTGACTCCTAATTCTAGCGCTTGGTCAAAGTCAGTTTTAATTGCGGGAGTTTTAGAAATCGTAGCTTTTCTAAAGTCTTTTAATTCTGGTTTTGAGCCACCCAAAACAATATCAACACCACGACCCGCGATGTTGGTAGCAACTGTAATGGCACCTTTTCTTCCTGCATCAGCAATGATAAAAGCTTCTTGTTCGTGATTTTTTGCATTCAAGACTTGGTGTTCAATTTTTTTGCGTTTTAGGAAGTTAGAAATAATCTGGTTATGTTCAATTGATTTAGTACCGATCATGATTGGTTGCCCGCTCTCATGAATTCTTTCTACTTCATGAACGATCGCTGAGTATTTTCCCGCAGTGTTTTTATACACAACGTCTGCCTTATCCTGACGAATAGCAGGTACATTAGTTGGAATTGCGTAGACGCTCAAGTTATAGATTTTTTCAAACTCTTCAGCTTCTGTAATAGCTGTACCTGTCATACCACTGAGCTTTTGGTACATTCTAAAATAATTCTGAATAGAAATAGTGGCAAGTGTTTTAGATTCTTGTTGAATCTTAACGCCTTCTTTTGCTTCAATTGCTTGATGCAAGCTCTCAGAGTATCTTCTACCAAACATTAACCGACCGGTGTGTTCATCAACGATGACGACTTCACCTTCTTTAACGATGTAATGTTTATCTCTTTCGAATAAAGCTTTTGCCTTGAGAGCTGACTCAATATGATGAATTGTGTCAAAACTTTCTTCGTAGAGATTTTTAACTCCGATTTTTTGTTCAATACGTTTCACACCAAGGTCAGTTAAATTAACTGAGCGTGCTTTTTCATCAACTACATAATCAACCTCTCTAGTGAGGGTTGTAACCATTTTGGTGTATTCTGTATACATTCTGGTTGGAGCCGCATCTGGAGCAGAAATAATTAATGGAGTGCGAGCTTCATCAATTAAGATAGAGTCTGCTTCGTCAACGATTGCAAAGTGGTGAGCGGTATTAACTCTTTGTGACATTCTTTCAAGTGTTTGAACCATGTTGTCACGAAGGTAGTCAAAACCAAATTCATTGTTTGTTCCATAGGTTATGTCGCACAGATAGGCATCTTTTCTTGAAATTTCTTCAAAGTGTTCTAATCTTTCATCGCCTCTGTTGGCACTATCAATTGCAGGATTATATTTTTTAGAATGATCATGAACAATCACAGCTGTTGTTAAACCTAAAAAGTTATAGATTTGTCCCATCCAACCACAACCAAGTTCAGCTAAGTAGTCATTGACCGTAACCAGGTGTGCACCTTTGCCTAATAAAGCGTTTAGATAGAGTGGCGCAGTAACAGTCAAGGTTTTACCCTCACCTGTTTTTTGTTCAGTTACACTACCTTTATGTAATGCAATACCAGCAAGTAATTGTACGTCAAAATGGCGCATACCAAGCACTCTGCGGGAAGCTTCTCTGACAGTTGCAAATGCTTCTGGCAATATTTCATCGAGGGCCTCTATTTCTGATTTTCCAGACTCTAAACTCTCTGTAATTTGCTTTTTTAACTTTTTGGTTTGAGCCGCTAGTTTTGCATCAGACAGCTTTTGAATTGATGGTTCAAGAGCATTGATTTGTTCGACTATTACTTGATATTTGCTTAAGGTTTTTTGGTCTTGAGCAAATAAATTCTTTAAAAATTTAAACATAGGATTAGCATTGTAACAGAATAACTGCCGATGTTCTAGATTACTTAATGATTTCTTTACCCATGTAAGGTACCAGAACTTTTGGAACTTTAATAGAGCCATCTGCTTGTTGGTAGTTTTCAATAATTGCAGCTAAAAGTCTTGGTGTCGCAGCCATTGTGTTGTTCAGTGTGTACACATATTTGGTGGTGCCATCTTTTGCTTGATATTTAATATTTAATCTTCTTGATTGGAAGTCATTAAAATAACTTGCAGAATGGGTTTCTCGATATTTATTCTGACCTGGGAACCAAGTTTCTATATCATATTTTTTGCGTTGCCCAGCACCCATATCACCAGTGCACATTCGCAGTACTTGGTATGGAAGTTCCAGGTTTTGGAGAATTTTTTCGGAGAATCCGACCATTTTTTCATGCCAATTTCTTGTTTCTGTTTCATCCGCAATGGTATAGACGACCTGCTCAACTTTATTAAACTGGTGTACCCGTACAATTCCTTGTGTATCTTTTCCGTGGGTACCCACTTCTCTTCTAAAACATGGTGAGAGACCACACATTTTGATAGGAAGATCTTTTTCTTGTAAAGTTTCACCCATTCTATAGGCTGTGAGAGCTACTTCTGCTGTGCCTGCTAAAATTTGGCCGTCTTGGGTTTTGTAATGATCTTCGCTGCCCCATGGAAAATAGCCTGTGCCCCACATTGCTTCTTGGTTGACGAGAATTGGAGCTGACATTGGAGTAAATTGTTCTGCGACTAGAAGTTTGAGTGCGTAATTCAGAATTGCTTGCTCGAGGAGTAACGCATCATTTTTCAAAAAATATGCTCTAAAACCACCAATTTTTACAGCTCTTGTAGTATCAAGCATATTGAGGTTTTCCATGAGTTCATGGTGCTGTTTTGGTTCAAAAGTATATTTAGGAATTTCGCCGATTTGTCTTTCAATTGTGTTGCCAGATTCATCTTTTCCAACTGGAACGTCAGACGCTGGAACGTTAGGAATTTGGTACATGAGTTTTTCAAATTCTTCTTCTGCAACTTTCAGATCTGGCTCTAGCTCTTGAATTTGAACTTTAATTTTTTTACCGGTTTCTATTTGTTCTGGAGTTGGTTTATTACCTGCATGAACAGCCTCTTTGATGATTCGCACATGGTCGTTGCTTTGTTTTCGCAAGTCGTCGACTTGTTTTTGCAGTTCTCTGCGTTTTTTATCAACAGCCAATAATTGATCAATCACACTGGAATCAAGCTGCTTATTTTCACAGGCAGTTTTTACTATTTGGGCATTTTCACGAATGTATTGAATATCTAACATTTGTGTTTCTCCTTTTTTGTATGGTAAATGGGCATAAAAAAACTCCCATACTACCAATACGATACTTGATATATATGAGAGGGTCTAGTGTTTGTTTTGCAAACAGCTAAACGGTGCCACCTCTGATTTTGCAAATTATGCTAGAAAATTTATTTCTGGCGCAGTTCGCAACTTGTTTCCTGCAGTTACGGGCTTACCCGGCTTGGTTTTTTACCCCAAGCAACATTAGGTTTCTTGCAAGAGTTTGCTTGTACCTATAAATAGCTGCTAACTATTTAGAATGTTTTTAGTAACAAGATTATAGCATTAGTTCACATGCTTGTCTGCGTTTGAATTGTGACCCCACATTGTTTTATTTCGAACTTTTTGATAGGCGAATCATTAGAAATTGTAAAAGAATTAGTTTCATTGTTTTGTAAGTAAGATTAGTATTTTTATTATTTAATTGTAGAGATTATTTTTTCTATTCTTTGTTTTGTTAACCAATTTGGCAAGTGTGGAGAATATTTTTTCTATTCTTTGTTTTGTTAACCAATTTGGCAAGTGTGGAGAATCATTCATGAGC
>CAZZDG010000017.1:0-17750 GCA_964652415.1 uncultured Pseudomonadales bacterium
AATACAACACCGAAGTAGTGCGGGAGTTCTCCGAAAAGTTTATGAACAACCTCTCGCTGTTGTGGGACAACTTAGACTTACCCAAAAGACAAGCCTTACTACAAAAGATATTTATGGGAAGTATCATTGCTGGGAAAGACAAAATAATCCGAACTGGCGAATTATCCCCATCCTTCCAGCTAATTGAAGCATTGAAGGCTGAAAATAGCAAAAATGTGACCCCACGCAGAATCGAACTGCGCTTTACAGGATGAGAACCTGTCGTCCTAACCGATAGACGATGGGGCCAATTTTAGAATCTTAACTCAGAGACACTATTATATCAGGTGTTTATATCTTTTCCAGAACTTTTCTAGCTTGGGTACAATGACGAATTTGCAGTAGGGTGCATCTGAATGTTTTTTGTAATAATCTTTGTGATAATTTTCTGCAGGATAAAATTCTTCAAACTGCGTAATTTCTGTTACTATTGGATCAGAATACACTTCTTCTTTTTCAATTTGTTTGAGTGATTTTTCTGCGATTTTTTTTTGCTGTTCATCATGATAAAAAATTGCAGATCTATATTCTTCTCCAACATCATAGCCCTGTCGGTTTAAAGTAGTTGGGTTATGTGTGTGCCAGAAAACATCAAGCAATGTTTCATAACTAATAATTGAGGGGTCAAAAATAATCTGAATTGCTTCCGCATGTCCGCTCACACCTGTTGAAACTTGTTCGTAGTTTGGATTTTTTCTTTTACCGCCAGAATATCCCGGAACTACAGATTTAATTCCTTTTAATTGTTGGAAAATTGCTTCTGTACACCAAAAACAACCATTTGCCAGTGCAGCAGTCTCTGTCATTCTGGCTGCTCCTTTAAAATAGGTGGTAGTTTTTCACCTTCCTTTATAAATTTAATTGAAAGCGAGTTTACACAGTGGCGAGTACTTGTCTTTGTGAACTCTTCACCTTCAAAAACGTGTCCAAGATGTCCGTCACAGTTAGCGCATCTAATTTCTGCCCACAGTGAGAATGGTCCCTTGATCCTTTTAACAGCATTTGGAAAATTAGTATCAAATGCTGGCCAACCGCACTGTGCATCAAATTTTGCTTTAGATGAGAAAAGGGGTGAGTTGCATTTGCGACAAATAAAAGTGCCGGGTAAGTAAAAATTATCGTACTCACCAGTAAATGGGCGTTCTGTACCTTTCTGTTCAATTACCTCTTTTTCTTGTTGAGTCAGTTGGTTGTAAGTCATGTTTTATTTTTTCCTTGGTTTTTTTAATAGTACTACAAAAATAATATAGATGTAAGTTTGTTGTAAGGTTTGTTGGGTATGATCCACTTAATTTACTAATTACAGAAAGGAATTGTGTGAAAATTTCACTATTTTCTAAAATGAACAGACCACTATTGGCCTTATGTATTTTATCAATATTTGCGATTGGGGCAACAAGGGCATATTTTAGTACCCAAAATAATTCGCCAGAAAACATTTTTTTGTCGGGGAACTTGGATATTGAGGTAACTCAGGATTCTGTCTTAAATATTGAAAATTGGAAGCCAAAAGATATTCACACCCTTGAGTTTAAAATTAGTAACACTGGTTCTATGCCAACTTATGTAAAGGGATATATTGATGGTTTTTGGAGTGATCCAAACTTAGAATCAGAAATGTTTGATATTCTGAAAATTGAACGCAAGGTTGGTGAAAATTGGGTAGCGATTACCCAAGATGGATTAGAGTTAAAAGAAGAGTTTTATTTAAGTGCAGACAATACAGAGCAAAGCTTATTACAACTTGAACCAAATGCTTTCGCAGAATTTAAGATTACTACCCAGTTGCATGAATCAACACCTGACGAATATCAAAATCAGTCGTTTAGTGTCAGTTTGCATATGGCAGGGAAACAAGTGGTTAACGGGTCAGGTTGGCCAGCTTGGTATTAATATGAAATTTGATATTGGAGTATTCCTGATTTTACTTACTTTTCTGTTATTTTTGATGACAGCTTACGTAATGAAAATAAGAATATTAGTTGTAACTTCTAACTCTATGATGCCTACCTTTGGATTTGGAGATGTGCTCTTGGCGGTTCGCCAGGAGCACTACCAACCATCTGATGTTATAAGTTTCTTGTCAACTAACTCAGTTGTCACACATAGAATTGTGAGTATTCACAATTTTTCAGAGTATCAAACAAAAGGGGATGCCAACGAAACAGCTGATTTAGGTTTGGTTTCACATTCTAGGGTTTTAGGAAAAGTACGCGTTATTATACCTAGTATTGGCTACTTAATTTTATTTTTACAATCAAAACTTGCGGTTTTTAGTTTTGTTCTTATAGCTATATGTATAGCAGTTTACAAATTAATATTTGGAAAGTTTCAACAAAGTGCAAAATAAATTCAAGCTTATACAGGTATTTTTTGGTTTACTTTGCATTGTTTTCATTTGTTTTGTAACTATAAAAACAGTTGCTTATTTTTTTGTGCAAACAAAAAGTGAAGTGAATACTTTTAGTACTAGTGAGTGGGTACCTGCAAAAACTTCTGTAGCTTTGAAGCATCAAAACGCTCAAGGTCAAATTTTGGAGTATGTCCACAATGAGAAAATAACTTCATACAATGATCAAAATGGTGAGCATTTTCAATTAACAATTACTGAAAATGAAAACCAATTTTTATCTTTTCAATACAAAATAATGTCACAGGAAACTGCACAAAAGTTTGATATTCCTGGTGTTATTGTTTTTGCAAATCAAACTCCAATTCTACAATTAGCGTTCTCGGAATATAGTGATGAATGGTATCAAGGATTTATAGATTTAACTTTGTTTCAGCTAGACCCTGGAAAATATGACATACTTTTTATTCCGCAAAATACCTATGACGATCTATTCGAACCAAGTATTTCAATCAAAGAAGTAACGACCACAACGTTCTTTCCAAATTTAGATTCAATCTTTCAATTTACCCCAGACAAACACGTAAGTTCAATGTTTGTTGAGTATAGAATTCAAGATAACGGACAAGAAATAATACATAAAGAAGAATTAGCAGTGCAAACGGATGAGCTGCAACAAGTATTTGAATTCTCAGTACCCAATAGTTTTTATGGTTCTGAATTTTCTTTTTGGTCAGTTGATTTATTTGGTAATACTGAGCAATCTCAATATATAAATCTACGGAAGCCAATTAGTTTAGAAGTTTCACATCTTGAATCTCAATTTTTTACTGAAACACAACATGAGTTGTATATTCAAAATAAGTTTGAAAACGGCAACACAAGTCCAAAATTTTTTGATTCAAGGATTTCTCAAGCAGAAATCCAAACAGAACAGGATTGGGAGCAAGCAACAAAACTACAAGAAAAACAGTATCAACAATTTTTTAAGGCACAAATACCTACTATATATAGTGTGGGTAGGGTGGTAAGTAACTTAGTTTTTGAAAATATTCCAGAAGGGCAGCAGTTTTTATCTGTGAAAATATGTGATCCAAGTTCCAGCTGTGAGTATATTATCCACAATAAATTGATTGAATACCTCTTGTAACAAAAAAACTTTCTGAGCATAATGAGTGAATAGAGAGAATAGTGAAGTGAAGTTAGTTCCACTTTTAAAGCATTTATTTCATCCACAGCGGTCTAACAACCATAGGTCTAAATTTTTGCATCCTAAACCACTTGTATTTCTTTCACTGATAGCGATAGGTTTTTATCAACTCGTTGGTTTGACTGCAACACTTCATTTTGAATCTGGAAGTATTCTGGGATATGCATCTAATATTTCTGTTGGTCAAGTTGTTGATTCAACAAATTCATTACGTACAGGTTCGGGTTTGGGAGCACTCAGCTACAACTCAAAGTTGGCCAGTGCCGCAATTGCTAAAGCACAGAATATGTTTTCAGAAGGGTATTGGGCACACACATCACCTACTGGCAAAGAACCATGGGACTTTATTCGCTCTTCTGGCTATTCATATAAGATTGCTGGGGAAAACTTAGCTCGTGATTTTGACTCTACCTCACCAATGATGGATGCTTGGATGAACTCTCCTACTCATAGGGCGAATATTATGAATCCTCGATATCAGGAAATTGGTATTGGTGTTGTTGATGGTTTACTCAATGGTGTTGAAACAACCTTAGTAGTGCAAATGTTTGGCGCACCAGATTCTCAAACAGTAGCCAAGCAACCAAGTGTAGAAGTTCCAGCTATCGCAACTAATACAACTATTGGTGGCGCTGAAGTAAAAGAAGAAGTGAAAGAAAAAGTAATACAGCTAGAAAATCCTGTCGTACAGACAGAAAAATCAGAACAACCCGAGGAACCAGAGGAACTAGATGAACCGGAGCAACTAGCGCAACCAGAACAGCCTCTTAATAAATTACCTCAAGATGTCGATACAGGAGTTCTTGCAGAAGCAGTTGTGCCTCAGGGTGAGCTTTCTAACGGAATTCTATACTCGCCTCAGCATGTGTTGAAAGCATTTTTCTTGAGTATTATTTTGCTGGTACTATTTGTTTTAATATATGACGCATTGGTAGCTGGCCATAAAGATTCAGTTCGATTTGTGGGTAAAAATTTGGCTCATATCATGTTGTTTTTAGCGGTATTATATTTAATAATTGCCTTCAAAGGCGGGGTGGTCAGTCCATGATACAAGAAATAAAAAAACATAAACTAGCATATTTTGTTTTAGCTGTTGCTTTAGTTGTATTTGTCGTGACTTTTATGCACTTATGGCCAGATAGAGCACAGCAAAAAATTGTTGTGATAACTATGAGTACCTTTTATTTTTTCTGGGGCATTTTGGTTCATAAGATAAGTAGGCATATTAATGCTAAAGTTATTTTTGAGTATTTAGCTGTTTCGATTTTATCTGCTTCTCTATTATTACTTTTGCTCAACTAGTGATACACTAATGCTCATATCGTAAAAACAAAACAAAGGAATTGTATGAAGGGAATCATTCTGGCAGGTGGGTCAGGAACACGTCTGAGACCACTTACTCAAGTTACAAGTAAACAGCTACTTCCAATTTACAACAAGCCAATGATTTACTATCCACTTGAGACTTTACTCAAGGCTGGTATCAAGGATATTCTAATAATTGTGGCTCCAGATCATGCGGGAGATTTCTTAAAACTTCTTGGTAGTGGCAAAGATTTCGGTTGTAAATTTACCTACGAGATTCAAGATAAGCCAGAAGGCCTTGCTCAAGCATTTATTATTGGTCAAAACTTCATTGGTGATGACAGTGTAACTCTTATCCTTGGTGATAACTTTTATGAAGATGATTTTGTTGAAGCTATCCAAACATTTCAAACCGGTGGTAGAGTGTTTATTAAAGAAGTTCCAGATCCAGAACGATTTGGTGTTGCAGAATTTGATGCAAATAATAAAGTAATCTCCATTGAAGAGAAACCAAAAGTTCCAAAATCAAATTATGCAGTCACTGGAATGTATATTTATGACATGACCGTGATTGAAAAAGCTAAGTCTTTACAACCAAGTGAGCGAGGTGAACTAGAAATTACTGACCTAAATAATGTATACTTAAAAGAGGGTTCACTAGATGTTGCTTTTGTTAAGGGAAAGTGGCTTGATACCGGTACTTTTGAATCTTTGCACGAAGCAATTATTTTTGCTCGTGAACGTGAGCTCGGTAAAAAATAACGAAATGATAAAAAAATTACTTACTGCAGTACTAGCATTCAGCTTCTGTTTTTTTTCTATAACAACTGTGTTGGCGCAAAGTGAAGCTACAGACGAAGCTATCACCACTGATCAAGTTATTACTGGGAGTGGTTCTGCAGTTGCTGAACTTACAAAAGTGAGAGAAACTCAACGTATCAAAGATTTGAGGATTCTATATAGAGACCAAGTCGAAGTATATAGAAATTCAGAAAAAGCATTTACGATTGCTAAAACTAACTACAACCAAGTTCTCACACTGGCAGCACTTGAAGAAGCCGTAAAAGCAACACAAGTAGTGATGTTGGATAGATCAAGAGTATTGATTACATACCTCGAGCTTATCGATGCTGTTTTGATAGAAACAAACGGTGTAGAACTTGATCTTAAAGACCAGTCTCACACTGAAATGTTTGGCCTGATTAATGCAATTAAAATTCACCAAGAAAGCATACAAATTTCGAAAGACAGACAGGCTGTATCATTTTTGGCGGATGAGTTTGAACCTATTTCATTTTCTTATCAAAGTGCTGTATATAAAGCACTTTCTTTAATCAGGATCGGAAAAATTCAAGAGGTTCATGATAAATCAGAAATTATAGAAGTAGATATAAAGAAAGAACATGAGTCGCAAGACGTTTCTGATGCAAAAGTATCAAAAAGAAAACGTGCATATACAGAGGTTGAGGAGAGTTTTAAAACCATTAATACTAATTTAACAGAGTTAAATGACACTTTTACTAAGGCAAGAAGAGAAGGTTTCACAAGAAACTTTTATGAAACAATTTTGGAAGACCTAGCTCCTGTCTATGCTCAAATTAGTAAGTCCCTTGATCATTTAGAGGAGCTCATTACGCTGTAGCCTATGAACGAAAATCAAGTTCCACTCAACCAAACACAATTTTCATTTGAAGAACCAATCTTTGAAGAAAAATCTGTATACATAGATGAGAAACCGGTAGATGAACAAACTGAAAAACCAAAAAGTAAGAAAAAAATTGTTGTGATTGCAGTTGTTGGGATAGTACTTATTTTAGTTTCATTGATTGTTGTTGTGGCCGGGATGAGAAAAGGTCCAAGTGAGGTTTCAGAAGAAGAGCCAGAAGTTATTGTAGCCAAAGAGCTTGGTCCACTTCAAAAAAGAATTGAAGATGCTCGTGAGTTGTTAGATTTAGCAGACCCTTCCAAGCAAGATTTGGCATTCCCACCAGTGAATATGGGCTTGCGTTTAGATCCTAAAGAAAGATAAATCTATTTTCCTGTTTCAGTTTGTTTGAATTGAAAACTCAAAAATATTAGTAGTAACCAGAATGTTACTGTTTGTATTGGAAATGGAATAGTTTCATATAGAAGTTTTGCGAGTGTAGTAACAACACTTGTTGGGATCATCACGCTAAACGCAAGTATACAAGTTTGTTTGGCACTCAGTTTAATTGCATACAGTTTAAATAATAGAATTGCCAAAACTGTCTCTATGACTAAAAACCAGAGCTTACTACCTAAAAATAGGAGCATAAAGATGCCTAGTGCAATAATTTTTATTTGCAAGTGGTGAGTTTGTATATATTCAGTAACTGTTTGTGTGAGCTGCATGATGGTTGCTTTGTCAACCGTTGCTGGATTTTCAACACCAATGAAATCTGAGAGTGACTGACTCGTCCACTCTTCTGGTTTTTCACTGCTCATGAGGTAAATGTGGCGAGAATTAACAAAAGTTAGATAGTCGTTTGGTGAAAAACCTAGATCCTGAGGTGTCTGTTCTGAACTAGTATAGAACAGGAATTGTTTGGGTAGTGCTTCTATATGAAACGCATCTTCATCTGGCCAAGAGATTGAAAGTGGTTCTGTATTAGCGGTAAGCTGGGCACCATTCCATGAAAAAACTAAGTCTTGAGGATAGTTGTTTGCTATATTCTTGACCATTTGTTGAACTGAAATCTGAATTCTCGGAAGTTGTCTTGTAATAAATACCATTCCTTGAATAATTGCCAGAGCCATAACTGTTATAGCTAAGAGCATTAATGAAGTTAATGCAGGTTTGTGTACCGCTTTTTTATAGTATTCTGTAGATGTAAATGGTTGTAAGAGTGTGTTTAAGAATATACTGATTTGCATTCGTACAGTATACCGCTTCTATCATCTTGAGACAAACTTTGTTACAATTACGTGGTATTTAGGAATTACATTTTGAATTATAGAAAGATATATGTCATTCGACTTTTCTGACACAATGCAAAGACTCGATAAATCGCTTGATTTCGTTTCAAGGGATATAGCTTCACTACGAACTGGTAAGGCAACTGTTCAATTGCTTGATCCTGTTATGGTAGAGGTATATGGCTCTAGAATGAGAATCACTGAGGTTGCAAGTATTCAAGCACCAGATGCAAGCATGATTATTGTGAGTCCTTGGGATAAGTCAATTTTGGCAAATATTGAGCGTGCAATTTCTGCCGCAGAACTGAACTTAAACCCAGTTGTTGACGGTAGCATTATAAGAATAAAAATTGCACCTTTAACAGAAGAGAGAAGAAAAGAAATGGTAAAAGTTCTTTATAAAAAAGTTGAGAATGGTAGAGTTATGCTTCGTAATTTGCGTACCGATGCAAAAAAAGAAGTTGAAGCTCAAAAGGGTTCTGAAGATGTCAGTGAAGATGATATCAAGCTAGATCTGCACAAACTTGATGAAATTCTCAAAGAATACATGAATAAATTAGACACTATTTTGGCCAACAAAGAAAAAGACCTATTAACAATTTAACATAACCTTATGAGTGCTCTAGTTTTTATTCTTATATTATCTTTTTTAGTTATCATCCATGAGTTAGGACATTTTATTGCAGCTCAATGGGCAAAAGTTAAAACAGATGAGTTCGGTTTGGGATATCCTCCAAAAGCATTAAAGCTTTTTAGATGGAAAAATACAGATTTTACGCTCAATTGGATTCCATTTGGTGGATTTGTTCGTATGCAGGGAGAAGAAGGAGAAAATACTATTGCCGAAGATGGTGATGAAATTGAGAGTAAAAAAACAAAAAAGAAAACAACTGGTCAATTTTATCAGGCTGGTGTGTTTCAAAAACTAGTTATTATTTTGGCAGGAGCAACTGTTAACTTTGTTTTTGGAATCATTGCTTTTACTATCGTGTTTTCAAAAATGGGAATCCCAGAAGAAATAACACAGGCTCGTGTTGGTTATGTTGCCCAAAATTCACCAGCAGCTCAAGCTGGTTTGCCAGAAAAAGTGAATATTACTGGAATCAAGTATGAGGATCAAGAATTTACATTTGCAACAACCCAAGAAGTAATTGATAAAGTATACGAATATAGAGGAAAAACAATTTCATTGATTACTACTGGAAGTTGTGACCAAAAAATTTGTGATCAGACAGAGCATGAATATCAAGTGTATGTGAGAACCCAAGAAGAAACACCTCAAAATGAAGGAGCAATGGGAATTGCATTTGATAACTATGTACTTGTTCATTATTCCCCTTGGGAGATGCCGTTCAGAAGTGCTGTGTATGGTGTGAAACAGGCCATTGGTTTAGGTTGGCAAATTGTTCAGGCTTTCAACGGGATTTTAGTTGGACTTTTTACTAGAGGTACGTTGCCACAAGATGTAGCTGGTCCGATAGGAATTGTTCATCAAGCTCAAAGTACTGGAATTCTCGCTGAAGGTTGGTTAACAGTGCTTTCATTTGCAGGTATGCTTTCTATTAATTTAGCCGTAATGAATGTATTACCACTACCTCCTCTTGATGGAGGTCGTGCAGTATTTGTGATCTTAGAAGCACTACTTACAAAAAAAAGAACACAAAGAATTGAGTATATTTTTAATTATGGTGGGTATATACTTTTATTTGGACTCATTATTGTCATTACAATAAAAGACGTACTGAGAATTTTTTATGGCTAGAGTTAAAACAAAAAAACAAAAAAAAGTAGCGGATTTAAGAGTAGTCTCTCCACAGGACGAGTTACCAATAGTAATGAAAGTAAAGAATCCAACTACCACTTTTTCACAATCGCAGGTAAACTTATTATATAAAGATTTAGTAAAAACACTTATAGTTACAGGTTTAGTTGTTACAGTGTTACTTTCTATATTTTTATATTTGAGGTAAACTTTAGGTTCGGCAAGTGAACTTGAAAGGAATAATGAACAAAAAAATATTACTATTTACATTAGGCGTATATATAGCATCTTCGATTTTTTCGTATGCAGCCTTTTCATATTTTTCAGGTTCAAGTTTTGTCAAAAGCATATTGATTTCAGATGGAAATAAGAAAACAACAGATGATTTGGTAGAAGAAGAGCAAACAAAGTTGGCTCAAATTTTGCAAATTGATCCGTCTGAGCCATTAGATCAAGCCTGTCCGTTGAATGGTAAATTCTATACAAAAACTGAAATGCAAGCATGGGCAAAACGTCGTCCATTAGCTATCATGATTGAAAATGCTCCTGATGCTCGTCCACATTCTGGATTATCAGATGCAGATATTGTTTTTGAAGCTCTTGCTGAGGGCGGAGTAACTCGATTTATGGGAATGTTTTACTGTGGTGTTCAAAAATACGATACAGTAATAGCTCCAGTTAGATCTGCCAGAACGTACTTTATTGATTGGGCATCTGGTTTTAACTACCCACTCTATGTTCATGTTGGTGGTGCAAACTTACCAGGACCGGCAAATGCTTTGGGGCAATTAGCTGATTATGGTTGGAATTTAGAAAATGACTTAAACCAATTCTCAATTGGTTACCCAACATTTGTAAGAAATGCAAATAGATTAGATAGAGAAGTTGCGACAGAACACACAATGGAATCAACAACAGAAGCACTATGGGAAGTTGCAGCTGATAGAGATTGGACAAATATTGCCCGCCCAAGAACTGTGGGCAGGAAAACCCTTGGCGGTGATGATTGGAATGAAACATATAAAGGTTGGTCATTCCAAGATGCTGTTCCAACAATTGGTACAGTAGGTACTATTAGTTATGAGTTTTGGGATGGTTGGAGTGATTTTGGCGTCGAATGGCAGTATGCAAAAGAAACAAATACGTACAAACGTGTTATGGCTGGTGAAAAACATATTGATTTGAATAATGATAAGCAGATCGAGGCAGCAAATGTTATAGTACTCTTAACAACAGAAAAAGGCCCTATCGATGAGCTGAAGCATATGTTGTACACTACAACCGGAACGGGCAATGCTTTGGTGTTTATGAATGGGGATGTTGTAAAAGCTACCTGGAGTAAAAAGACTAGAGAAGATGAGCTTATCTTTACAGATAGAAAAGGTGATCCAATCAAGTTTGCTCGAGGATTAACTTGGATCTCGGTACTAGACACAGACTCAGAGGTAACCTACTAAGAAGATTATTATGAACAGTTTGCAAGACTTCATGATTTCAAAAGTGAGAGTAAAGATGATAGAAATGTTCTTTACTCGTCAGAGTGAAATGTATTATGTCAGAGAAATTACAAGAGAAATCAAGGAGGAAATCAATGCTGTACGAAGAGAGCTTGACAGAATGCTCTCGTGCGGAATTTTGAAGAGTGAGCAACGTGGAAATAGATTATATTATTCGCTGAATTCTAAATACTTATATTTTCAAGAGTTACAACAGATGGTTGCAAAAGGAACAGGTCTTGGTGATAAAATCAGAAAAGCTCGCCGAAAACTCGGTACAGTCTCGTTTGTAATGTTTTCAGCTCGCTTCATAAAAAGTCTGCCACCAAGAAATAGTGAAGTTGATTTATTAGTAGTTGGAGATATTGTCCTGCCTGAACTAGAACAATTAGTAAAGCAACAAGAAGAGTCACTTGGTAGAGAAATTAACTACGCAGTATTTAGTAACGATGAGTTCGAGTTTAGAAAGACTCGCAGGGATCCATTTATTATGGATGTCTTGTATGGGAGTCGTGTGATGATTATCGGAAGTGAAGAAGAATTTGTAGAAAAAAATCTGCCCGGATTATAAAAACTAGTGAGGTAAACTTCTAAATGAAAAAGCATCTGAAGCGTTTTTTCCTGATCGTTGTATTTGTTGTTCTTGCTGCAATCATTGCGCTGCCAAAGCAGCTGCCTGTGTCATTTTCTCTTTTCAATAAGCCAGTGGCTTTTACAATATCAAGCCCAATTATTGATTTCAATCTATTTGGTAAGAATTATCATAAAGAATTTGAACTTAAGCAGGGATTAGATATTCAAGGAGGAATGCAAATTGTTCTTGAGGCAGATATGAGTAAAATTCCAGAGGAAGATCGTGAAGAAGCAATTACCTCAGCCCGAGAAATTATTTTGCGTCGTGTTGATATGTATGGTTTGGCTGAGCCAACAGTAAAAACCTCGGTGAAAGATGGTAGTCATAGAATTATTGTTGAACTTGCAGGTATTAGTAATCCTGAAGATGCTTTGTTACTTGTTGGGCAAACTGCACAACTTGAATTTCAACTTGTAGGTATAGAGATGGTACAACCTACTCCAGAAGAGTTGGCAATAAATCCTCAAGCAAGCCCATCCGCTCAAACGGTACTTCTTCCGACTGGTTTAACTGGTGCAATGCTAAAAAGATCGACTGTTCAATCAGATCAACAAACTGGTGAACCGCTGGTTGCTATTGAGTTTAATGAAGAAGGCAGAGAACTATTTGCTGATATCACTACAAAAAATGTAGGAAGACAATTGGCCATTTTGATTGATGGGTATCCAATTATGGCTCCAACAATTCAAGATGCAATTGTGACGGGTCAAGCTACTATTACAGGTGGTTTTACTGCAGAAGATGCACAAAACCTGAAAATTCAACTCAATGCTGGTGCCTTGCCAGTGCCAATTACTGTTTTAGAGCAAAGAACGGTTAACGCAACACTTGGGCAAGAATCTGTCCAAAAAAGTATGTTTGCAGGTATTGTCGGTCTTTTGTTAGTTATGCTGTTTATGGTTCTGTATTATGGTACAAAAGGACTGATCGCAAGTATTGCATTGATTATTTATGCAGTGCTTACTGTAGCAGTGTACAAAATTATTGGAGTTACGGTGACTGTTCCGGGAATTGCTGGATTGTTACTTTCTGTTGGTATGGCAGTTGATTCAAATATCTTGGTTTTTGAGCGTATGAAAGAAGAACTCAGACTCGGAAAACCTTTTGCAATTGCATTAGAGCTAGGATTTGGCAGAGCTTGGGATAGTATTAAAGATGCAAACTTAGCTACTATTATTACAGCACTCATATTAATCAACCCTATGGAGTTCACTTTCTTAAGCACAGGTGGTATGGTTCGTGGTTTTGGAATTACACTGTTGATCGGTGTTTTATTATCACTTTTTACTGGAGTGGTTGTGACAAGAACTTTGATGCGCTTGTTTTTGAAAGGGAAAGAGTAATGAACATTTTTAAATATAAGTACATTTTTTTTGGAATTTCACTACTGATTTTAATTCCAAGTGTTATTTCTTTGATCTTGTTTGGGTTTAAGCCTTCAATTGATTTTGTTGGTGGTTCACTTTTAGAAATACAAATTGCAAATGCTGATGTTTCTAGTGACTCACTTCGTGAGTTAATTACTTCAGTCTATGAAACTCGCAGTATCACGGAAACTACTGGTGAGAGGTTTGTTATTGAGGGTGTAGATATACCTAACGAGAAAAAGGTGGAAGTTTTGGCAAGTCTGCGTACAAAATATCCAGAAATTGCAGAACTAAGATTTGAATCGGTTGGTCCAACTTTGAGCAAAGAATTATTAATAAAGACTTTGACTGCATTATTCCTGGTTGCGGGCATAATTACTGTTTATGTCTGGCGCCAATTTGATGAACTCAAGTATGGTGTGTGTGCGATTTTAGCAATGTTTCATGATACTTTAGTCCTTCTTGGTTCATTTAGTTTACTTGGTTACTTTTTTGGTGTGCAGGTTGATGTGCTCTTTGTTACCGCATTGCTGACAACACTTTCTTTTTCAGTACACGATACTATCGTTGTATACGATAGAATTCGTGAGTTGAAGAGAAAAAATAGTGCACTTGAATATCAAACGATTGTGAACACTGCCGTTTTGGAGACCCTGAGTCGTTCAATTAATAACTCTGTGACTATTATTGTTATGTTGGCAGCACTTGCACTTCTTGGTGGAGCAACAATAAAATGGTTTGCGGTTGCGTTATTGATTGGTTCTGTGACGGGAACATATTCCTCAACTTTTACAGCAGCACCGCTTTTACTTTTGTGGGATGAATTTGCTACAAAAAGAAAGCTAAAGAAGTGATTTTTTAGCTTCAGCTAGTAAAATTTCTTTTGTATTGAGTTCTGGATTTTCTAAGACTTTTTCAAAGAGCTCATTTAAAATTTTACCTAGTTGTGGACCTGGTTTTAATCCTAGTTCCTCCATTACATCATGGCCATTTATTGCCATATCAGTGATTGCAAATGGTTGATGGAGTTGAGAGATCATGCGTTCTTTCATTTCTTCAAGTCTCCAACTTGTTTTTCTTGCACCACTACCTAACCGATCAGCCTCACGCAAATCTAAAATGTCGTTAATGTTTTCTAACCCAACTTTGCGCATGAAGCGTCGAATAGATGCGTCGGTATGTTCAGGTTGATAGTAGAACATATGGTAGCGAACTAACAGGAATATTTTCTCAACTTCTTGGTTGGAGAGGCGTAAACGCCTGGCAATATTTCGTGCCATTCTTGAACCAATAATTTCATGATTATAAAAAGTTGGTTTGCCGTCTATTTCTTTATAGGTATGAGGTTTGGCAACATCATGTAATAGTGTTGCAAGACGAACAATGGGATCTTTCGATGGGCAACTACCAACTGCATCTAGGTTATGTGTCCAGACATCAGTGGTGTGATGACCACCTTGCATAACGCCTTTGCCATCAATTAATTCTGGAATAACATACTTGAGTAGTCCAGTTTGATCTAAAATTTCTATAGATTCTTTGGGAAAATCACTTTTGAGCATTTTTAAAAATTCGTCACGAATCCTTTCAAGACTGATATGCTTGAGTAGTTGAGAGTTGGTAACAATCGCATCGAAAGTTGCATCTTCTATTTGCATATTCAACTGTACAGAAAAACGAACTGCTCGTAGCATTCGCAAGGCGTCTTCTGAAAAACGTTTGTTCGGATTGCCTACAGTAGTAATAATTCCGGCTTCAAGGTCGGTAACACCTTCATGCAAGTCAATTACTTCAAAGTATTGAGAATCAATATCTAAAGTATCGAGGGCCTTTGTAAAGTCGATAGTTTCTAGGTATGATTGTTTGATTTTAATTGCTAGAGCGTTGATAGTAAAATCGCGACGGCTCAAATCACCTTCAAGCGTGTCACCCCAAGTAACTTCGTTTGGTCTGCGGTGGTCTGAGTATGTACCATCAGAACGAAAAGTAGTAATTTCATAAATATCTTTTTGATTTGATGAATTAGTAATTGTATCTAGATTTTTTATCTTGTCGGTTTGATTTTTTTGCAGAGACTCGTGAATCTTGGTGGCTTGATCGAGGTTTATAGTCGCTTGGGTATTCAGATCTAAATCTTGATTAGTGCTTACTTTATTAATTCTTCCCATTTGTTCGAGCAAGTGTTCGCGTGCAACACCAACAGTTCCAAATGTATTTTCATAAAAGTGCTCAGGAAAAACTTCTTGAATTTGTTCCGGTCTAGCACTTGTTGTGAAATCATAGTCTGAGGCTGTGAGAGAAGTTGTATCTTGGATTGTTTGGGCTCCAAGGGCGTTTAGTAGCGTATCGCGAACAGCACCACCAACAATATAGCCTTCGAACCCATTTTTTTGGAGTAGGTACAAAATGTATAATGCTTCTATTGAAATGGTAATTGCCCGGGTTTCTAACATACTATAATTTGATTTTACCAGAGAAGCAGTGGCTGTTTCAACAACAATAAAAAAAACTGAAGTGCTATAGTATTACTATTATGCAGTGGAAGAAAAAATCAGCGAAAATTCCTCAGAATAATGGTGAGTTGCGGGAAATTGTCTTTGAAAATAGAGCCATTATAGAGTCTGCTGTTCAGGAATTTTTGAACCCCACTCATCCAGCCCAGTTAGGTTTAAAAGAAGTGGGTATTGCTGTTCCTCAGTTCCAGGAAGCAATAAAATTTATTCTGAAAACTATTCAAGATGATAAGAAAATCGTTATTTTTGGTGATTATGATGTTGACGGAATTTGTGCGAGTGCCATTCTATGGCAAGTATTGTTCAAGTTGTATAGAACGACACACCCTGAAGGAATCAACCACCCTGTTCCGTTTATTCCGCATAGAGAAAAACATGGGTATGGTATTACAAAAGTGGCTTTAGATGAAATTATTGAAACTTTTAGGCCACAATTATTAATAACTGTAGACAATGGAATAGTAGCACATGAGCCAATCCTCTATGCAAAAGAAAAAGGTATTGCAGTGATTTTGACAGACCATCATCAACCAGAAACAAAAAATGGCAAGCCAATTGTTCCACAGGCAGATTTTGTTTTGCATACTACACAATTATGTGGCGCAACTGTGGCATGGATGTTAGCTAATAAATTAGACGAAATTCAAGCTGAGAAATTGTTGGATCTTGCAGGAATTGCCACCATTGCTGATCAAGTTCCTTTGTTTGGGGCAAATAGAAGTTTTGCGAAATTTGGAATTGTTGCAGTACAAAAAAGTGAGAATGTTGGTCTTGTTGCACTCTGCAAATCTGCTGGAATTAACCAGAAAGAGGCAGACGAAGGAACAATTGGATTTGCATTAGCGCCAAGAATTAATGCGATTGGCAGATTGGAGCATGGATTGGATGCGCTTCGTTTGCTCTGTACTCAAAACAAAAAACAAGCGACCGATTTGGCACAATTACTCACTCAAACAAACATATCAAGACAAGATTTAACAAAGCAAATGTTGGATGACGCAAAGTTGCAAGTTGCAGAATTTCCCAATGAAAGTATAAGTATTGTTTTTTCTGATCAATTTCATGAGGGAATTTTGGGATTGATAGCAGGTGGTTTAGTTGAAGAGTTTCATAAACCAGCAATTGCAATTTCGTTAGGAACTGATTTGGCAAAAGCGTCAGCTCGGTCTGTTTATGGTGTTAACATTGTTGAATTACTCAGAGAAATCCAAGAAGATTTTGTGAGTGTTGGTGGACATCCGCTGGCGGCTGGTTTTAGTTTTTTACCTAAAAATTTTGATTTAATTAGAGATAAACTTTTTAGTTTGGCAAAAAAACGCATAACCCAGGAACAGTTAGAAAAATCATTGACTGTTGATTGTCAGATTCCAGTTTCTTTAGTTTCAATAAAAACAATTGAATCATTATTCGAATTTGCACCTTATGGGATGAAAAATCCACAACCAGTATTTGAAATTAAAAATCTAAAGGTACTCGAAGTCAAAAGTATTGGTAAAGAACAGGAACATATAAAATTAAAAGTTATTGATGCACAAAATACAGTTGGAGCAGTTGCCTTTGATTGTTTGGGTTGGCGTATGGGGGGTAAGTACAATCAACTAAAAGTTTCAGATATTGTTGCAGTCGTTGGTTGTGTAGATATTAATGAATGGCGAGATAAGAAGTATCCGCAAGTAATTTTAAAAGATATTCAAGTTATCTAACCCTTTTTGATTCAAGAAGCAATTTTTTTATTTTAGTTTTTTGTTCTCTTTGTTGCAGTTTAATTTTTTCTGGGTCTATGTCATATAGATTTTGTGGAAACAATGTCTGAGATGCAACTTCTGTTTTTCTTAAGTCAAATAATGCATGAGCTTGTTCTAGATCATATAAATAGTTCATGTAATCAATTTGATCAAATACTATAATCTCAATTGGTTTTGAATTTGAAGAAACTGTAACTTTTATTCGCAAAAATTTCACACTACTTGACTGACCTCTATTAGAACCAACTTTATGGTCGAGTGTTATTTCTGCTTCAGGGTGAACTTTTTTTATTCCGGCAATAATGCTATTAAGCATCTTTTTTCTTTTTTTATTAGGAGCAACAAAGATGTAGCCAGTTGTATCTTCAAGTTTCTCCTTCAGCTGTATTGAT
>CAZZDG010000018.1:0-17614 GCA_964652415.1 uncultured Pseudomonadales bacterium
TGAATCTTCTGTAAAAATGTTGCATTTTTTTCAATAAATTTGATTGAATTATTCCAACTCATATCAAGAATTTTTTGTTGGCCAAAGACATCGGTATTGGTTGATTCATGTACATGAAAAACAACAGCAGTTTCTTCAAATAATACTTTCCACCCATTTTTTCTGGCTCTAAAAGATAAATCGAGATCTTCCCAGTACGCAGGGTAAAATAGTCTGTCAAATCCATTCAGGTATACCCATTTTTGTTTATCAAACATACCACTGCCACCACTCACCCATGCTGATGGGCCACTTTTCATATTGTCAGCTTTGTTATGCATAAACATGCCTTGCTCAAACCAGAGTTTATTTTTCCCCGATTTACTCCCAGAGATATCTTTTTCATATTCTAAACAACCAACTCCAAAAACATCTTTGTCAGCAAAATGTTGCAGTAGTGCTTTTCGTACCGTTTTTGTAGGTTTTACATCGCTGTTTAATAAAAATATATAGTCATTGTTAGCAAAAAGCACTCCAATATTAGCTGCCACTGCAAATCTTTTATTTTTCTCTAACGCTACTAAATATAGTGTCACCGTATTTTTCCCAACAACAATTTTTTTTGTATACAGTTTGTGCTTAAAAGTTGTAGGCTGTGGGTAATATTCTTTTGATACTTTTGTTGGCAAAACTGCTTTTTTTGTCAAAGCCAGCTTATAATTTTTCACTAAATATTTAACACTGTCATCAGTGCTATTATCATCAATAATAATTACTTCATCGCCCGATTTTAAACAACTCAAAACACTGGGTAAAAATCTTTGGAGTAATGATTTTCCATTGTAGTTTGGAATAACTGTAGAAATTAAAACATTTTCCATATTGTTGCCTCAAATACTGGTTTGCTAAATTTCTTCACACGCTGTAAAGATATTCTTTGATATTTTTCGTATTCACTTGCATTCAAAATAATATTTTTAGTAGTTTCTAGACACTCGGTTTCTGAGTTCCATAATAATGTCTTGAGCTCACTTCCTAAAATCTCTTTTTGACCACCTTTATTTATAACCACGGGAACACAACCAGCAGCCATGGCCTCAATTGTGGTAATACCAAAGTGTTCAACTTTTTCCGGGTTAACTGTTTCATCAACTCCAAAACCTGTTGCGTGCCAATATATCGATGCTTTTCTATATAGTTTCACGAGCATTTCACGGGACACATTTGTCAATATCTCTATAGGATATCCTGTAATGAGTGATTTAATTTCTGCGAGAAACTGTTCATCTTCTACAGAACCAACTAAAAGTAACTTCCAACCAGCTAACTCTTTTTTATTTTGATCTACAAGCTTTTTAAAAAAAGCAACCAATACATCTTGCCTTTTGCTATGTAGTTGTTTAAAAAACCTCCCTACATGTATAATTATTTTTTCTTTTTCATCTTGAGATTTAATTTCTTCTAAAGATACTAAGGGGTTATGAACAAAAGTAACTTTTGTATGCCAACTTTTTTCTACAACACTTTTTGTAAACTCTGAATTTGTATTTTTAATCTGCCATGTTGCTAATTTAATTTGTTCCCAAATATTTAATTTATTTGTAAATGGGATTTGAATATGGAGATTATTTTTTTTAGCACCACTAATGAAAAAACTTCCATCAGTTACAAAATATACGTAATCAAACTGTCGAGTTTCTTTTAATTTATCAAGTACAGACCCATTTTTTAGGTCTGAAGCTATAAACTGAATATTTTGTAAACTATAATTTAAAAATGTTTCGTATTTTTTTTTAATTATATTTGAATTATTTTCACGTGAAAGATATTCATGAGGGATAGCAACACTCACTTCATGTTTTGTAGCCACAACACTGGCCACATCAAAAAAATGTTTTTCACCACCACCAAAGTGGTTGGGAATATACGGTGAATAAAATAAAACTTTCATTACTGTTTTTTCCACAGCGCAATAATCTCTGATTCTTTTTCTTTATATGTATCAGAAATTGACGGCTTTTGTTGCAATTCCCAAACCTGAATATATACTAAAATTCTATTTATACCTTGAATTAATGCTTCAATCATTCCTTCCATACCATCCGCATAGCCTTTTTTCAAAAAAGCTCTTCTAAAAAATTCCATGAACCCTTTTCTAATAAGTGTAAAAAGAGTTACGTTTGCAACACCTGATTTATACAGCTCTTTGGCTTCAATAGGTGTCCAGGCAGCTGATTTTAATAAGCCACTAACAGTATCCCGATGTGTAAAATGAATTAATTTTGTTTGTAGATCAACAACAGTACCTGTATATTTTGGACTTTCATGAACATCTCCGAACCAACCTTCTAAAGAAGATTTCAGAAAAACACGCTCAACCCAATCATCTTGCCATCCACCGCCGGTGAATTTTTTTCCGAAATAAATGTTATCCCGCTGAACACGTAGCACACTAGCACTAGAAGTTTCCATCAAAACTTTAATTTCTTTGGCTAAAGTGGGAGTTGCCCTTTCATCTGCATCAATATAAAAAATCCAAGCCGATTTTGCTCGTTTTAATGCTTCTTCCCTGAGGCGAGAAAAAGAATCATGTTTAAAAGAAATGACTGTTGCCCCAAGTGATTCGGCAATTTCTCTTGTTTCATCAATAGAACCATCATCAATAACTAAAACTTCATCACACCAAGCAACACTTTTAATACAATTCTCTATCATCAGTGCTTCATTTTTGGCTATAATGAGCGCACTAATACTCAAATCTTTAGTCATAAGAACATCTTACCTCAAAAATGATACAATAAAAACATGCATTATTTTAAGAATTTTGTCAAAAATAATCAGGTGGTTTTGTTGATTATTACCATACTTACACTCATCCCAATCATCAAATATTGGCACACTTTTAGCAAACCAACAGACATTTCTCACTATGAGCAACTGTATAGTAAATCTCAATATGTTTTGGGTGAAGCGTCTCCACATAAAATTGATGATTCTGAAGTCTATATTTATGCTGGTTATACCTATATTCGCGGTGATGATCCAACTGCAGTCAATTTTGAACATACCCCGTTAGCAAAATATTTTCTTGGCCTTTCATATGCCCTGACTGGTAACTCAGTTCTTTTAAATATACCTTTATATTTCGCTACATTGCTTTTGCTCTATGTATTGAGCTGTCGAGTCATAAAAAACAAATTGATTCGCTATGGTATTGTTATTTTAGTTGGCTCATTCAGGTTATTTCAATTTAATGTTTCTCAGGGTATGCTAGATATTCCGAACTTATTTGCAGCCCTTTTATTTTTTGTTACTTTGACTCATCCATACAAAAATGCAGTCGTACACTATAGCCTTCTGGGTATTATTTTAGGAATTTTTGCCGGAACTCGATATCCATTTCCACTTATCTTACTTTTAATTGGCCCACTATTTATTTGGGCATATTTTAAGAAACAAATTAAGCATGTTCTTCTTTCTTTGCTTTTTTTAGCAATAACTTACTTAGCAACATACTCAGTTTACTTTAAATATCACTCAATCTCTGAATTACCAAAGTTTGAATGGTACCGTTTCCGATGGTTTACTGGAGCAAGAACCATCCCAAAATTCCTTATATTTCAAACAATTTTCTTGGGTAAGTTTATGGGTTGGTGGAATAATGAGTGGCAGATCGTGGCTACCTGGACAGTTCTTTGGCCAGTTACATTTGTTGCCAGTTTAGTTGGAGCAATTAAAAACAAACTAAATCTTACAAATGGAGTACTTCTTTTTTATACCTTCGGACTACTTGGATTTTATGCAATTGCAGCAGCATCATATGATAGATTCTTAATTCCAATTATTCCCTTTTGGGCACTCATTGCGGGAATTGGTTTGGACAACTTAAAAAGCAAAACAAATATTTTGAGAGAACTGGCAAAAGTCAGCAAAAGAATTAAGCTTAAATAATTGGTTGCTTACCAAACTGCATGGTGAAAAAATGTAAAACTGCTTGACGTTCTGTCGCACTGCCTTTGAGTAATATAGTAACTGCAATTCGCAGTGCCGTGACAATTTCTTTCCAACTTCCATGCTTAAATGCAAACAACAGTCTGTTTCTTGTCTGATAGTAAGTTTGCGTTGACGACCCTGAGCCACCACTTGAACCAGCATTTTTATGATACACAATTGATTTTGGAGCGAAAGCTACGGTATAACCAGCTTTGATGACTCGAACACTCCAGTCAACATCTTCCATGTACAAGAAGAAACGCTTATCAAGCGTACCAACTTTTTCTAAAATCTCTCGTTTCACTAGAACACTACAGCCAGTGGCAAAGTCTGATTCTGTTTGGGTATCGAATTGACCTCTATCTACTTCATCAACTCCCCTATGAAACGCAGCCAAATGATTCCAATCAATTGAACCTCCTGCATACCATAAAATCTTACCTAACTCATCTTTTTTATATGACTGAGCATGAAACTCTCTACCTTTAGAAAAATAGATTTTAGAAGCGACCATTCCTATACGTGGATCTGATTCTGCAGTTTTAACAAGTTCCTTTAAAAATTCTTCATCAACTGTTGTATCGTTATTAAGCAACAGCACGTAGTCGGAATTAAACTTTTCAACAGCATAGTAAATACCTAAGTTATTACCACCTGTATAGCCCTTATTTGATTCACTACGAAGTATCTTAATATTGCCTGCATCTATATTTTTAGGTAATTCAAACGGTTCTTTTGATCCATTATCAATAATAATAACTGCAGTGCGAAAGTTTGTTGTTTTAATATTTTGCAATGATTTCAAACACTCAAGCGTATCACTTTTAGTATTGTAGTTAATCAAAATAATTGAGACATGAATCATATAGATACCCGATTATACAACTAAATATAAAATTTTCGACGTATTTTCCATATAAATTGCTCTATACCAGAGGTGTTTTCAACCTTCCAGTTAGCAATCCAGTATGCAAGTTCTTTATTAAATTGAGCTAATTCTGCAACAGTAGCTTCCTCTTGTTCGCGATTAGATTCTGGAAAACCCTTTTCTTCCCATGACTTAATCGCCACAACTGCCTCAGATAATCCCTGTAAAAGTGAGAGTGCCAATCCATGAGTTCCATCATTTACCCCTCTGCCTGCAAAAAATCTGGATAAAAACTCAGAATAAAATTTCTTAGTAATAAAACTACCGTCAATTTCTTGTTGTTCTCTATTCAGATCTTCGGTAATTTCATTAGCTTGAATAGAACTATATATGTTAAGTCGATCTAAATATTGATCTACATGTTGGTAATTATGGTGAATTATTGCTAAATCAATAATTGCTGGAAGTTCTTTTACCACACCTTTGGTAATTGGAATAGAATGAATTTCATCAGACCAAGAAACAAAGCCTTTTTTGAATAGTCTTAAAACATAATCTGGCCACCAACCAGTTTTTTCTATGAATTTACCGAATATTAAGTTTCTTCTAGGAATGTAATAACAATCAGCAGTACTCTCACCTACACTTGAGGACTTAATGACCCCCCTAATTGCAGTTTCTAATTCTTGTGGCACTTCTTCATCTGCATCAAGAATAAAAATCCAGTCACCAGTTGCTTTTTTAATTGCAAAATTTCTGGCTGGTTCAACATATCCAACGTCAGCATGTGCAAAAATTTTATCTGTGTACTTCTGGGCAATTTCAACAGTACTATCAGTACTTTTCATGTCTACAACAATAATCTCATCAGCAAATTTAACGGATTTAAGTGCCGCATCCAAAGTATTTTCCGCATTTTTTGTATTGATGACGACTGATAATTTCATGAACGCAAACTCCTTATTTCTAATACTAATTTTTCTTTTCCAATTACTAGTAATGTAATCAAGTATGTAAACCCAGTCAAGACAACACCGATACCAAAATGTACAAAACTTTGTGACCAGATATGTAAGCCCAAGAATCCAACCAACCCCATTGTGATTGAAGCAACTGTTTGTCTCCACACTTGGTCAGAAAAATTAATAGGTACAACTTTTTTCACCATAATTACAGAGAATATTGAAGTGAATGAAATTAAAAATGCTGCGATTGCAACACCATTATATCCAAACATGTACACACAAATTGGAGTAACTATCCAGGTTAGAATTGTCCACATAATCATTAATTTCAAAGTCTTGTTTATTTGCCCAATGGCATTGAGGGTATTGGTAAGTGGATTAGAGATTGCTCCCCAAGCAATGCTTAAACTAAATAAGATTAAACTCAATACAGCCGGTTCCCACTTTTGCCATTTTGGAACTAGTTGAATAAATGGCCAAATAAATACACTCATCCCAACCAAAATTGGGAATATTGCCAAAGTAATAAAAAATAATGATTTCTCAACTGCTTTCCTGAGTGCATCCATATTGCCCTGCAAGCGTGAAAATGTTGGAAATGTTATTGCCATGACATTTTGCACAGTAAGATTGAACGGATACATTGAGTAATTCTTTCCCCAATTAATATAGCCAAATTCTGCGAGAGAAAAATAAAAACCAAGTACCAAATAAAATAACTGGTCTTTAATTCTGGCTAAGAAATCATTAATTTGAAATTTGGCTCCATATTTAAACATTTGTAAAAAAGCCGGCTTATCAAAACCAACTTCAATTTTCCATGGTTGCACTATATACATGGTAATTACTCCAATTACTGAACGAGCAAAGATCGCATAAGCATATGCCATAGCGCCAATCCCCTGTATAGCAAAATAAATCAAGATTCCGTTAAATACTATTTGCTCTAAGATTTGAGGTATCACCAATTTTGAAAAATCTAGTCTACGCTCAAGAATCACTGATGGAATTGTTTTGAGTGATGCAAGTGGAAATGCAATTGCCAAAGAGAGCAAAATCCAAACACCCGTCATGCCAGTTTTTTCTTGAACTTTGCCTGTGAGCAATACTAACAAAACTATTGCCACAATAAACCAACTGAGTAACTGTTGCACTGTAAATGCAGTCATGTAGTCTTTTTTTGAAGGCTCTTCATGCTTTTGAATTAGTGATGCTGCAAGTCCTACATCAGAAAAAAAAGTAAGTATGCCAACAATTGGAATCACAATGCCGTAGATACCAAAATCTTCAGGAGAAAAATACCATGACAATACTAAAATAGAAGCAATGCCAATACCTTGAAGAAAAATGGTTCGAGCAAAATAAGAAAGTGCCCCGGAGACAGTTTTCTTTTTTATATGTTGCAACTCCTCAGGTTGCATCTCAATTTCTGCTTGTATGTTTTCGATCATTGTATTTATGGTACCAGAAGAACAGGCTAGCGAATATTACTAATCCTACAACCGAAACAATATTAGCGAATGTTCTCGTTTTTGTATTTTTTAATTCAACCAAGATAGTATGTTTGCCAGCTGGCACTCTTACCTGAACATAACCCTCTTTTGATTGATTTTTTTCTACGATTGTGTCATCAATGCTAACTGTCCAACCAGGAAAATCTGCAATGGCAAAAACTACACTTTGTTGCGTGTCTGCAGTAACTGTGACTACTTTTTTCTGCACAGTATCGGTAGTAATTTCAAAACTTCCCACACAATTATTTAAAACCTGACAATATAAAACCTGCCCCGCTAATGCAACTGGGTTTATTTGTTTTTGAGAAATTTGAATTGGAATATAATCTGGCAAAGTGGTACTCATTGTGGTTCTGAGTTTGTTGGCATCATCGTAATAGTACTCTGACAAATCACTTTTAAATTCTTGAGGTTTAAAATAATTGAAGTTCATGAAAATTAAAAGTAGTAATAGTACAACCGTATAGAAATATTTATAAAGAATGTTGGGTAAAAATCGAACTAATGATCCAACAGTAATACCAAGAAATATAATTGTTGCGGATAAGTATCTCCAAGGAAATTGTAAAAATGCTAATGCAGAAATACTATCCCAAATAAATTGAGATTTATCTGTAGTAAGTAATAAAGAAACTACAGTTAATACTAATACTAAGAAATACAGTAAAGTTTGCTTGTTCAAAACTATTTTATTTTTCTTGGCAATAATATTTTTTACAACTTTGAAAACTAAATACAGCGATACAAATAAACCAACTAATTGTCCAAAACCTAAGTAAAATGAAATACCATCCATCGGACCATATGTTGAGCCAGTAAATCCCCAATTTTCTGTAAAAAACTGACGGATAGATACAAAGTGTAGTTTGTAATCAAAATAATCGGAAAGAATTGTTGACTCTAACCTCGTAAAGTTTTTTTCTAACAATGCTGGAATTGTATAAAAAGCACTGAGAATAAATGCTAAGAAATATGATCCCACAATCTTGAAAAAGGTCTGCCAGAATTGTTTGATTTCTTTCTTGTTCTCATGAATTTCAAACAAAAGATACCCAGCACCAAATAAGATAGAAAAAGGTAAAAAGACTAACGCGGTTAGGTTGTGACTGAGTAATAAAATTGTGATCGCTACAGTTAACAACACCCAACTATACTTTTCGTTTTTAATTGTTCTTATGATACCAAGCAAAATAAATGGCAAACACATAATGCCCCATGCTTCACTCAAGGCTCCACGAACATACAGATTTACTGCCCTATATGGAGCAAGTGTTATGGCGGCGCTTGTAAGCAATCCACTTGCAGTACCAAATAGTTTTCTGCCAATTAAAAACCCACCAATTGCTGTTACCAAAGAACTGATGAAAAGTAATATCTTGACAGCAGTTATTAATGAAAAACCACTCATGTATAGTATGGAGCCTACATAATAGGGAAATGGTGCATAAAATTCGAACAAAGGCATACCATAGCCGTATCCCAAATTAGCACTCCAAATAGCGGGGAAATGACCATCATGCAAAGCATTTGTCATCTCAACAACACGTGCACCTTGAGTAAAATCGTGGAACAAAAAGAATTCATTAGAAAAAAGTGCCCATGTACTGGCAATAGTGATACAAAATAAAACAAGGACTACACAGTACTTCTTGAGGTGTTTCATCATAAGTCACCTTCTATTGTAAACCATCAACTAGAGCGTATGGAAAGGGAATTTGAGATGGCTTGGAAATCTTCAGGCAGATCTTATTAGTGAATCAAGATGAATCTGCAGTGGTAAAATAATGAACATGATTAAAAAACTTATAAAAAAAATGGGAGATAGTAGATTCTAGAGGATAGTTAAGATGCATACAATTAGTCAAGAAAAAACGCTCATTTATTTAGTCAGAACAAATATTTTATTGTTATTGGATCTTTATGGCAATTCCGATACTATTGCTTTTAACTTATCAAACGAGGAAGAATTCTATATATCTAGAGCAAAACACCTTCAGTTTATGATGGTGATTGGTATTACCGCTGAGCAGTTAGTTAAACTTATTTTAATTAAAAGAGGAATTTCTGTAGAATCTGATCTTTTTGATAAAGCAACCAATTTAAAAAAAACAATTTCGTTTGATAAAGCTATCGATTTATTTTTAAAATCATCTGATGAAGACTATTTCAATATTAAGGGTTATGAATTTAATGAAGACGATGTTGAATATGAGTATATCTATCTAGGGTACAAACAAATTAAACCAAAAGATTGTATTAACGTTATAAGGAAAATGAGAAATAACTATATTCATGCACCCGATCCGTTAAGCGAAATGAATGGGATTATATGGTATCTTTTTAATTTTTTGATTTGGTTAAGTAACAAAGAGTTTAAAGATTATTTTAATGATTTTAACTATATTGGAAATAATGAAATAAAAAGTTTATTTAATTGAAAAGGAAAAAGCTATAATAAGGATTGATATTCATAATAAAAGATAATGACAAAAATATTGTTTCTTATATAACCATTTTTGAACCGTGGGGTGGCCTAACATATGTTGCTCATGTAGGTATTGCAAGATAAAACATTGCTAAATTTGGTTTTATAGTAATGAGCTTGCTAGATTTCAGTCCTTGATAAAGTAAAAAAAATAATGTCAACAATAAAGAGTCATTTTGTTTCAAAAGTTATTCTTAAAAATTTTTCCAAAGATAAAAAGATTGGTGTTTTTGACAAATCAAGTGGTTTATTTCTTGAAGAGGCTCAAGATATTAGTGATATTGGCTATGTAAACTTACCAAGTCAACTTTTTTCAGAATCAGAGGAAATTTGGAGTAAATCAATTGAGAATAAAATAGGAAATTTGTTTCAGAAATATAACGGAGATATAAAAAAAATTTATTTTAATAAAGAAAGTCATCCAGCTTTTAGAAGATTGCTTTCACTTCATTTTGTGAGGAGTTTGCTATTTCTTGATAGGTTAGAAAATGTAGCCAAAGAAAAAACTAATGAACTATTAAAAGGAGTTCCAGAATCATTTCATAGAAAAGTAGCTTCGGAATTTTTGGGAAAAGTTGTGCAAACAACCCCAAATCTAATTGATGATTTTTACAAAAAAATTAAAAATGAATTAGATAATTATGAGTTGGAGTTAGTACAGGCTTGTAAGTCAGAGAATTTTATTATTGGAGATATTCCTATTATTAATGACAAAAAAGCTGTAAAAGATAGTGAGTTTTTTATGTTACCAATTTCTCCAAAGTTCATTATTGGTGTTTCACAAAAGAAGGGTATTTGGAATCTTTCAACTAAGGATACTCGTATGATAAAGAAAAAAGTTAAAAGAGACTCTCGAGATTATTGGTTTTGTTATCCTTCAAATTTATAGTTTAGATTATGTTAATTCACTGTGAAGCACTCCTCAATTTGGTCTACAACGGGGAGCATTTTTTTTTGCACAATCTAATTTGTTGAAACACGATAGAAATCAAACTTTCCATTGAATTTTCAATCTACCTCAATTTAATGGTAAAATGGATAACATATGGTTACCCACAACATAAAAAAAGAAACAAACTCGGATTCAAGTAACACCACAAAAACTTCACCACCTACTCCCACTGCAGGATCTATATTTCTAAAAGCCACACTGTTAAGCATGTTCTTTGCCTTGATTCTCTTATTTGTCACCGGATTAGGAGTCGCTGTTTTTGGCTACTACAAACTCAATCAATTTGCCCACTCTGCTCAAACTTCAATTCCAGAACTAAAATCATTAGTAAAAACAGCTGTTGCAACACAACCTGTGCAAACTGATGGCTACAAAACTATTCTTTTGTTGGGCGTAGATAGTGTTCTCAATAAACCAGGAAGCCCAGAACTGACTGACACCATGCTTTTGCTTTCACTAAATATGAAAACTGGTGAGGTCAATACTCTTTCACTGCCTCGTGATCTATGGGCAACTGCCTATAAAACCAGAATTAATACACTTTACGAATATGGCAAAGAAAAATATCCTCAAAGACCAGAACAATTTTCTGAGGAAGTCATTTCAGAACTCACTGGTGTAAAAATTAACCACACCATTACCCTTTCTTTACAAACTGTCGCAGAAATTATCGATATTCTTGGTGGTATAGAAGTAGATGTGCAAGAAGGCTTTACTGATACCCAATTTCCAAGAGAAGATGTTGACATTTCTACTGTTACTGATGAAGCACAATTATACGAAACCGTTACTTTCAATTCAGGATTACAAAAAATGGATGGTGCTACGGTTCTGAAATATATACGCAGTCGTAAATCCGCAGACCTTTCACAAGGTACAGATATCGCTCGATCAGAAAGACAGCAACAAGTCATTTCTGCACTCATTGGTAGAATAAAAAACTTCTCAGTAATTAAAGACATGAAGGCATTAGCCAAATTGTATGTACTCTACACAGACACGTTTGAAAAACAGTTCTCTAAACAAGAAGCAATATCTACATTGAATTACCTTCGACCATTATTAGACTCCGTTACTTTAACTTCACACACACTCAGCATTTACCCTGCAGACAAAACTGGCGTGATTACCAATCCCCCAGTCTCAAAATTTAAAGGTCAATGGGTGTATGAGATCAGAGACTCAAAAAACTTCCAAACTGAAGTGCAAACAAAGCTGAAAGACTAACCTATGCAATTTTTTTTTCAAAAACAAGCAAAACCAATAGCTGACAAGTGGATTATTCGATTTTTGCTCTTACTTAGCATAGTTTTAGCAATTGCAGCTGGGTACTATCATGCCGCCCTCATCGCAGAACAAAAAAAATACCTCAAACTTGAAGATATGTATGTTCGGGTCAGAACAGAACTTGGCAGAGACGCAACCCAAAATTTAATTGATGTATCTAGAGAGAAAGAATTAACCAATTGATTATTGTGTAATCGGGGGATAAGCTAAAGGAAATATGCAAGAAACAAGAACTTTACTCGTAACAGGTGGTGCCGGATTTATTGGCTCAAACTTTATTCACTATTGGCTACAAAAATATCCAGAAAGTAAGATTATCAATCTTGATGCCCTTACCTACGCTGGGAACCTGGCAAGTTTGCGAGCCGTTGAACACAATCCAAACTACACTTTTATTGAAGGCAGCATTACAAACAAAGAATTAGTAGACAAAATTATGGATGATGTTTCTGTTGTCGTTCATTTTGCAGCAGAATCTCATGTTGATCGCTCAATTTTAGATCCTGGATTGTTTTTACAAACAAATGTGATGGGCACTGGCGTACTACTAGAATCTGCACTCACCAATAAGATTGAACACTTTCACCATATTTCAACAGACGAGGTTTTTGGCAGTTTACCACTCAACAAACCAGAAGCTCAATTTAGTGAAACAACTCCCTATGACCCAAGAAGTCCGTACTCAGCAAGTAAAGCATCATCGGATCATTTGGTGCGAGCATACGGTGAAACATATGGCCTGCCTTACACTATTACTAACTGCTCAAATAATTACGGTGAGTTTCAATTTCCAGAAAAACTTATTCCTCTTGCAGTCACTAACTTAATGGACGGGGGGAAAGTTCCTGTGTATGGCGATGGATTACAAGTCCGTGACTGGTTGTATGTACAAGATCACTGTACGGCTATAGATCTTGTTTTGCATGCTGGAAAATCTCACGAAACATATGTTGTGGGTGGCTTAACTGAAGACGTGCCAAATATCGAAATTGTGGGAATGATTCTAAAAATTATGGGCAAAGACGAAAGCATGCTTGAACATGTCACAGATCGCGCCGGTCATGATAAAAGATATAGCGTGGATTGGTCTAAAATTAGTAACGAATTAGGATGGAAGCCTTCCGTTACTTTTGAGGAAGGTTTGGCAAAAACAGTTAAATGGTATCAAGAAAATCGAGCTTGGTGGCAACCACTCAAAGAAGCAAATCACGAGTTTTTTGCAAAGAATTACTCTAAATAAAATTACTTTAGTATAGAAAACATTTATGAATACAACCTTTAAACCAACATCAGAAAATAAAATAAGTGAGACAGTTCATAAAACGGCAATAGACGGCTTATACTATATTCCTCACAAATTTTTCCCAGATGATCGTGGTTTTTACAGCGAGCTCGCTCGTACTCCAGAAATTGACGCCCTCACTGGCGGGAAATTTTTGGCACAACAATTTAATCAATCAAGATCAAATGTCAATGTTATCCGCGGCATTCATGCTGAGGACTGGAACAAATTAGTTACTGTTACTAATGGTTTATGTTTTTGCGCCCTGGTTGACTTGAGAAAAGACTCTCCAACGTTTGGCAAACATGAGACATTAGCTCTAGGAACAACTGAACAAGCTTTGCGCGGTTCAATCTACATTACCAGAGGAATTGGTAATTCATTTTGTGTGGTAGTAGGCCCTGTTGATTACGTCTATGCCGTTGATGCGCTCTGGGCAGGAAGAGATACCAGTAAAGATGTAGCTATTAATCTTTTTGACCCTCAAGTGAACATTGAGTGGCCAATGCCAAAAGAGCAAATGATTATTTCTGACCGTGATTTAAACAGCGTTAACTTGAGTGAAATATAAAGGAAATCAAAAATGAAAAAACCAGTTTTAGTAACCGGTGCCAACGGTTTAGTCGGCTCAAAATTTACTCAAATGTTTGTAAATTCCTATGATTTTCATAGCCTCGATATTTCTAACCCTCAAAACCCAATAGATATCACCGACTCAGCACAAGTTTTAAAAGCACTTGAAAACTCGGATGCACAGCATATTGTTCACTATGCCGCCTACACTGATGTTACCGGAGCATGGAAACAAAATGGCGACAAAAATGGTGTTGCTTACAAAGTAAATGTGGGTGGCACCCAAAATATTGTTGATGCCTGTAAAAAAACCGGCAAACATATGATTCATGTTTCAACTGCCTACGTATTTGACGGCAACAAAGAAGATTTATATACCGAAGATGACCAGCTCAGTCCAATTGAGTGGTATGGTTTCACCAAAGCTGAGGCAGAACGAGTCATTACTGAATCTGAAATCGATTGGACTATTTTGAGAATTGATCAGCCATTCCGCTCTGATAGCCAAGTGAGGCCAGATGTAGTTCGCAGAATTGCTACTGGCTTACAAGAAGGAAAATTATATCCACAATTTACCAATCATTACTTTGGTCCTACATTTATTGATGATTTTGCTAAAGTTGTTGATTTTGTTATCCGCACCAACACAACTGGTGTATTTAATGCAACCTCAGGAGAAAAATGGACTGACTTTGACTTTGCCAACTTAATTAAAGAAACTTTTCAACTCACGGGCGAAGTTAAACCTGGCGACTTAAACGAGTACCTGAAAACTCTTGATCGCCCATATCAAAAAAATACTGCTATGGATGCATCAAAACTAAAAAGCGTTTTGGATTTTGAGTTGTTAAGTGTAAAAGATGCACACAAGATCGTGGTGTTATAGTAACGTAAGGTTTGTGTAATATTTGTCGGTTATAGTTCTTATGTACGAAAAAAAATAATTCGTGTATAAGAAAGGAAGTATGCTAACAAACACAGACATGGATAAATTGAGAGAAGTATTTGCAACAAAAGACGATTTAGACCAATTGAAAAAGGTATTTGCAACCAAAGATGATTTGCAGAAACTCAAAAAAGAATTTGAGCAGAATATGTTTACTAACACTACTTCTCTAATGGTCGAAATGACTCAACTCAAAACTGAACTTCGCAATGAATTTCTTCCCATTTTTGCTGACATTATGGGAGAACTCAAAGCAATTCGTGAAGATAATGCTGCGGCCACTTTTCGTCGTATAGAAATGGCAGATACAATTGAGAACCACGAAACCAGAATTACTACTATTGAAAAAAAGTTACCTCGAACCAAAAAAATCACAACTTAATTGCTGTCGCTCAGTTATTCCGATTGCTTTTCTTGCCCCTTGCGCCACTCAGCAATTTTCTTATGATCTCCACTCAACAAAACCTCTGGTACTTGTAAACCTTTATATTCAGCAGGTCTAGAATATGCTGGATACCCAAGTTTTCCAGGAATCGAATGCGACTCATCTATATTGCTTTCTTCATTTCCCAAAACTCCAGGTAATAGTCGGGTAACTGCATCTAGCATTACTGCTACTGCTGGCTCGCCACCTGTTAAAACATAATCACCAATTCTGACTTCTTCATCTATCAGATTCTGAGCAACTCTCTCGTCTACTCCCTCATAATGTCCGCAAATCAAAACAAGCTCATTAAGATTTGAATATTCTCTAGCTACAGTTTGATCAAACTTCTTCCCTTTTGCAGAAGTCAAAATAATTTTTTTGTTGGCACTATTTTTTGCAACACCAACACTTTGTAATGCCAAATCAATTGGCTCAACCAGCATAACCATTCCAGGACCACCACCAAAGGGTCGGTCATCTGTCAATTTATGTTTATCTTGAGCAAAATCCCTGATATTCACAATTTTAAAGTCAACAATGCCCTTTTCTTGAGCCCGCTTTATCATCGAAGTTCCCAAAATCGAAGTAAAATACTCAGGAAATAGTGTGAGGATCGTAATTTTCATTACAGATATTATATCTTAGTAGTTCAAGTAAAACAAAAAACTTGTTATTATATAGAGTATGGCACAAGAAGCAGCAGGACCCAGTCTTACAAACGTCACCTACATGGGACGCCAAACAGTTAAGTTCGGACTTATTTTTTTAGTAGTACTTATGGTGGGTAGAATTTCGATCAATGCTTTTGTAGCCTACTGGAAAGCTACTCATCCAGAGCCACCACCTCCACCAACGGTCGGATTTGGTATTCTTCCTGCAATCGAATTCGATACCCAAACTGAAGAAGATAAACCAGTTTCTTATAAACTCGAAACCGCTACCGGCTCAACTCCAGATTTTGGTGATAGAGCAAAAGTCTACTTTATGCCAAAAGCTACTGCTAGTTTACTCGCAGATCAAAGTGCAAAAGCAACTGCAGCTAAACTTGACTATGTTTTTGAGCCAACAGCACTCACAACTGAGTTATATCGTTGGAATAAATCACAACCAGTGCTTTCTACTTTAGAAATGGACATCAGAACAAACAACTTTTCTATCACAAGCAACTATCTCTCACTTCCAGAACTACTGACAAATAAAAAAATTCCATCAGGATTTGATGCGATTGAAAGAGTTAAAAGCACACTGAAACGAGCAGACTTACTTGCTGCTGATGTCGCAACTGCCTCTGGAGAAATTGTATATCTCAAATCTTTAGGTGGTGAACTTGCTTCTGCCGTTTCTCAATCTGATGCGGACTTTATTCAGGTTGATCTTAACAGATATCCAATTGATGGACTATTTAGAATGTATACACCAAAAGGATTTGTTGGGTCAATCAATGCAATAGTTTCTGGATCATTTGAAGGCAAAGACTCTATTGTCGAGCTTAATTATAACTATCATGCTGTTGATTACGAGCAAATTCATACCTATCCTTTACGAACTTCGCAATCTGCTTGGCAGTTGATGCAAGCAGGTGAAGGCTATATTGCCGAAAAAGGCTCGCAAAATTCTGCAGTTATTCGTACTGTTAGTCTTGGGTATTTTGATAGTTTTGAGGAACAAGAATATTTGCAACCAGTGTATGTCTTTGAAAATGCTGAAACCGGTTTCCTTGGTTTTGTTCCTGCACTTGATCCAAAATATATCCAGAATTAATTACTAACCTGGAGTATAATAACATCCATGAAAGTACGTACAAGAATGGCCCCTAGTCCAACTGGCGAAATGCACGTTGGAAGTTTATCAATTTCTTTAAAAAACTATGCCTTTGCAAAAAGACATGGCGGACAGTTTGTGCTTCGTATTGAAGACACAGATAAAACTAGAGAGATCGAAAATGGTGTGGCTCTTATTCAAGATGTTCTCAAAAAATATGGCATTACCTGGGATGAAGGTCCTGGTGTTGGTGGCGATCATGGTCCGTACATTCAATCTCAAAGATTAGACACCTATAAAAAATATGCAAAAGAGTTGGTGGCAAACAAAAAAGCGTACTATTGTTTTTGTAGTGAAGAACGACTTTTGGAATCCAGAGAAAAACAACGAGAACAAAAAATTCCACCAAAATATGATGGCCTGTGCAAAAAACTTTCTGGCGAAGAAGTTACACAAAAACTAAAAAATGGCGAATCGTATGTCATTCGCTTACAAGTCCCTGAAAACCAAGAAGTGACTTTTACTGATCTTATTCGTGGCGATATTACTTTTAACTCAAGTACCATTGATGACCAGGTATTA
>CAZZDG010000019.1:0-17477 GCA_964652415.1 uncultured Pseudomonadales bacterium
CCAAGAAATAATAGAGTGTCTCTCCAGCACTTCTGACAATCCAGAAAACTAAGAACCCTAAGATCCAGTAATAATTATTGTTCATTAGTAAGCTGAATAAAACTAAACCACTATGCAAAATTCCAAAAACGAGCATGTCTTCCCATACAAATGCCCCGGCAACAAAAGTCCACCGCCAGATAAAATCACATTTTTTTAGATTTTTTCTAATTTTAAAAATAGAAATTATTGACAATGCTAAATTTAATATTCCCCAAATTGAAATTAGAAGTGTTAACATACTAGCATTATATATTATTTTAGGAAAATAGTTTTCTCTATTAAAATTGTTCTGATGGCCTTTGAGTTACTTCTTCCCGCTGAATTTTTGGAATAATTCTGGAATTTCTTTTTTGGTGACTGATCTAAACAGTGGTTGATCAGCCCGTTCTAATTGTTCCAGTATCGAATGTTCTAGGGTACTGGCTTTGATATCTTGAATCATGTGCTCAAGTTCTTCATCAATTTCTTTATTAACTTTCAGTCTTTTATTAAGGGCTAACTGCATTTTTAGAATTTTAGTAATTTCTTGTTCTGCAATTAGGTTAACGCGTAGATTCAACTCATCACGAATGGTAGCAGTCTGTGAAGCTCTATTCTGTGAAACGAGCACAAAAATTGACAAAAATATTGCTTCAAGTGACACAGCCATTGTTAAAAATCCAAATGGATATGGGTCGAATGGAACGAACCCAGTAATTACTCCGCTATTCATTGCTATCCAGAGAGAAAAAATGAGTACATTTGCAAATAAAAATCTTGGAGAGCTAGAAAAGTTTGTTAATTTATCAGCAACAATTGTTGAGAAATCTCTAGATCGTAGTGATTTTGCCTCAAGTGTCCTAAAAAAATATCTCCGTTGTTTTTGTTCTTCGTTTTCTATCATAGTTGATTTAGTATACCCCTTTTTATTAGCTGTAGTCTTCAAGCTTTTGCGTACTACTTTAATTAAATTCATTGATCAGGGTATACTTTAATGTGATAGATACAAACTATGATACAAGAACTTTTAGAGGACAAAGGGCTGCGTTCAAAGAATAAAGAAAAAAAACCATGGCTAGATTTGCAAACTGGGTTTGCTGAAGAGCTAGGCAAAACATTAGGTGCTGAATTTGAGGTATGGGTAAAGAGTTTGCCCGAAGAGATTTTCAAACAAATTAGCGCTTTGCACCGGCCATCGATGCTGAACCCAGATCAGAATAGAAATCATTGGAAATATGAGTTGAATATGATCCGATCGATTGTACCTCTAAAAGAAGAAGTACTAGATTTTTTTGAGGTTGATGCAAATGCTAAAATTGAATTTCTAAAAGAGCTTTTTTTCATGATTATTATCAGTGATATTGGGAAAGCAGGGCCAGTGTTACTCAATTCTAGAAACTCAAATGCTGTTGTACCAAGGATATACAATAACCTTATTCTTGAAAGTAAACATGGTAACGCTGTTAGAGAGATTTGTGAACGAGCACTTGATGACTCAAAAGCATCAGAAGTTGTTGCTGAGCCTAGTGAGAAGCGCAAAATAAGAAGTGCTTTAAGGAGTATTCTTCGTATTAACAGTGGGCTTCGTCGAAAAACTATCAGAAGTCTATTTCAACGGCCTAGAATTATAAATGCGTCTACAGCTGGTGCACTACAATCACAACTCGAGTTATTTTTAGAGAAAAAACAGGCGACGGCAATGCCAATAGAGCTTGCAATGATAGTTGCAAGAGAAATAGCAGAGAGTGAAACAGAAGATCAAAGTCAAAAGGAACGTATTGCTCGGTGTTTTAGGTTAAGGAGAGGAGAAGCGAGATTTTTAAAAAGGTATGGATTTGATGTTAAAACAACGCCAATATCGAAGTTTTATACAGAAGCTCATATTGTTTTCGGCAGAGATTTTTTGCGTTCATTGGCGTCAAAATTAGGTAATAGATTGATGAACAGAGCAATGCTTGGATTGCGGCATCATCTTGCGCAGGGTGCTTATCCTGATCCTGATGAAGAAATCATGTCATTTATTGCTAGGTCTAAAGAAAGTTTACCTGAAAGACGAGATCTAAAAATAATTGCTTTTCTGGAAATACTCGACAAAGTTGAAGCTGCTATTCATAGGCCAGGTTCTACGAATCCTTTTGCTTCAGAGGATCCGGAAGTTTTCTTAAGAGCAATAAATAAACACTTGATCGACAACTATAGTAATGGTGTATCAGGAGATCAATCCACATACCTTTTTTCCATTTATCAAGAAGTCTTTGCCGCTATGCAACAAATGGGAATTTTTCAGAAAGTAAAAGAAGCTGGTAAGCTTGAAGTTACAACACAATCCTAGCATCAAGCACTTTTACGCCTTCACCTTTTGGTAGTACTAGTAGTGGGTTAATATCAAGTTCTGTAATTTCTGGGAAGTCTGTGACGAGTTGTGCGAGTCTGCCAATGCTTTCAACAAGTTGGTCAATATCTGATGGTTTTGCTCCACGTGCCCCTTCAAAAATTTTTGCAGATTTAAGTGTGTTGATCATTCGATACACATCATTTTTTGTGAGTGGTACATAACCAAAGTTCACATCTTTGAGAATCTCAACGTAAATGCCGCCAAGCCCAACCATGATCATTGTCCCTAGCCCTGGTGCTTTAGAAACACCCAAGATTACTTCAATACCATTTTTTGGTGCCATCTGCATGACCAGCACGCCATCAAGTTTTGCTTCTGGTTTATTTTGTGCAACACGAGCGATGAGCTCTTGAGATTTTTTTGCAATTTCTTTTGCAGAAATATTTAACATAACACCGCCAACATCACTTTTGTGAAGGATATCTTGTGAGACAATTTTCATTGCAAATGTTGTTTCGCTTCCAAGTTCTGAGACGAATTTTAGGGCAATTTGCTCGGCATCTTGAGCACTTTTTGCATTTGCAGATTGCAGGAGTGGAAAGTTGTATGCTCGTAATATTTCTAGAGCTTCAACTTCTGGAAAAGACGTTTTTCCATTTTGTTTGGCTTTGGCAAAAATATCAGCAACTTTTTGTTTATCAACGTCCGTAAAGGTGAGAGGTTCTGATTTTTCGCGTATTGAATACTTTTGGAATCGAGAGAAAACTCCGAGTGCTTTTGCAGCAGCTTCAGGAAATGTAGTTGTTGTTACTCCTGCTTCTTGCATAATTTTCATGCCAGGGTGCACGGTTTCTTGTCCCATGAAGCTGGCTAGAACTGGTTTTTGACCATAGTAGTGTGAGTGAACAACTGCGTGTGCTGTTTTTCTAATCTCAGTCATGGATTGCGGCGTGAGTAAAACTAAAAGGGCATCGGTGTTGACATCATTTACCAAAATATCGAGAGTTTTTTGATATGTCTCTCCAACAGCATCACCCAGAATATCAACAGGATTATGAGTATTGGCTGCTTTTGGTAAAAATTCTTGTAGTTTAGTAATTGTTGATTCTTCCAGTTTGGATAGGTGTAATCCTGAATTAATAACAGCATCGGTAGTGAGAACACCCGGGCCACCAGCATTTGTAACAATTGTGACATTCTCAACAGCAATAAGATTGTTTTTTGAAAATACTTGCACATAGTCAAATAATTCACCGATAGTATTGGCACGAATAATTCCAGCTTGAGAGAAAAGTGCATCGTAGGCTGTGTCTCCACCTGCCAAAGAGCCAGTATGCGAGGCAATTGCACTCGAACCTTCTTGAGTGGTGCCGGATTTTAAAATAATAACTGGCTTTGCATTTTCTCCAAGTGAAATTTGCTTTACAACAGAGATAAGTTCTGGGGCATTTTCAAGTTGTTCAACATACATGGCAATGACTTTTGTTTTTTCATCTGTGGCAAAGTACTTGAGAAGTTCGAGTTCATCAACAACGGCTTTGTTGCCGGTGCTCATAAATTTTGAGAAACCAATATGCAGGTCCATGGCATAGTCTAGAACTGCGGTACACAATGCACCACTCTGTGAGACAAATGCAACGTTACCTTCAAGTGGCATGATTCCCGCAAAAGAGGCGTTCATTTTTGCTTCTGGATTGATAATGCCCAAACAATTTGGACCAATCAAAGTGATGTTGCGTTGAGCACACACTTTAGCAACTTGTTCTTCAAGTTCAGTATTGCCAGCCTCTTTAAATCCTGCAGAAATGACAATAGCTGCGGTAGCACCTTTGTCGTTGGCTTGTGCGAGAGCTTCTGGAACAAATTGAGCGGGGATTGCGATAATTGCGAGGTCAATTTTTTCCGGAATTTCTGCAACAGTTGCGTAGACTTTTTTCCCGTACAAAATATCAGCTTTTGGATTGACAGGATATAACTTGCCTTTAAATCCTTGTGTGACTAAATTTTTAACGACATCATTGCCAACAGTTTTAATATTTCTGGAGGCGCCAATGATGGCAATTGATTCAGGATAAAAAAGTGCTTGGTAGGACATATTTTTTCTAAGATGGTTGCGTTTTTACGCAATTTCAACATTTTTTAAATACTTTTTAAAAATTAGTTCTGCACGTTGTGCATCTGCTTCATTTGCAGCGCGAACACCATCTAATTTATATTGTATCCCAAGTTCTTTGTACTTATGAACACCCAAAAGATGGTATGGCAAGATTTGAATCTTAGTGATCGATTTAAACTCAGAAAAATAGCGTGCCCATTCGGCCAAATATTCTTCTTGGTCCGTCCAACCAGGAACAAGAACGTACCGAAGCCATAGTTCTTTGCCAGTTTTTTCGCGGTAGTGAGCATTGAGTAACACGGTATCATTTGATTGATTAGTGATTTTTTGATGCCATTCTTTATTGATGTGTTTTACGTCAAGCATGATGAGATCACAGGTATCATAGAGTTCGCGTGTTTCTGCAGTGTGAATTGCTCCGCAAGTATCTAGTGTAATATGAAAGCCAGCTTTTTTTATTTTTTTGCAAATTGGAATAAGCTCATTTGCTTGCAGAGTTGGTTCGCCACCAGAAAAAGTAATGCCACCACCATTCTTTAAGTATGGTTTTTGTTTTTCTAACTTTTCTATGATTTCATTTGCCGAAAGTTCGATGGAGTTAGGATTATCCCACAATTGAGAGTCGGGATTATGACAATATGCGCAACGAAACATACAGCCTTGGGTAAAAACAACCAAGCGGATTCCTGGACCATCATGCGTGCCAAATGTTTCAATTGAGTGGATTTTGAGCATTACATTGTCTGATGAAAAGTTCGAGCAATCACTTCTTGTTGTTGTTCTTTACTCAGTCTAATAAAATTCACCGCATATCCAGAAACACGAATGGTTAATTGTGGATACTTTTCTGGATGATCAACTGCGTCCAGCAAAGTATCTTTGTTTAAAACATTCACATTTAAGTGATGAGCCTTGTTGGTAAAGTAGCCATCTAACATTGCAGACAAATTTGTGATTTGGTCTTTTTTGTTGCTTCCTAATGACTTTGGTACCACAGAAAAGGTGTTAGAGATGCCATCGCGTGCGTCATCATAGTTGATTTTTGCTACAGAATTGAGTGAAGCAATCGCGCCCGATTTATCTCGACCATGCATAGGATTTGCACCTGGAGCAAATGGTTCATGAGCTTTTCTGCCATCTGGAGTAGCCCCTGTTTTTTTTCCATACACGACGTTTGAAGTAATGGTAAGAACAGAAAGAGTTGGGGTAGCATCACGATAAATATGGTGTTTTGATAATTCCTGATTAAAGTCATGAACCAATTCCTTGGCAATGTTATCAACTTTGTCATCATCGTTGCCGTACATTGGGAACTCTCCCTCGATTTTAAACCCAGTGGCAAGTCCTTGTTCATTTCGTACTGCAGTTACATTTGAATATTTAATTGCAGACAAAGAATCTGCGGCAACGCTTAGTCCCGCGGCGCCAAAAGCCATATTTCTATGAATATGTGTGTCCATAAAAGCAAGTTGTGCTCGTTCGTAATAATATTTGTCGTGCATGTAGTGAATCACGTTCATGGTGTTTACGTAGGCTTGAGCAATGTAAGTTAATGCTTTTATGTAGCGTTGGGAAACTTCAACATAATCAAGCTTTCCCTCGGGTAGTGGTTTGATGCCGGGAACAATTTCTGTATTTGTAAACTCATCGCGACCTTCGTTAATTGCTAAAAGTAAGGTTTTGGCAATGTTGCATCTAGCGCCAAAAAATTGCATTTCTTTGCCGGTTTCCATCATAGAAACGCAACAGGCAATACAGTAGTCATCGGTGTCGCCAGCTTCAGACATGAGAGCATCATTTTCATATTGTAGTGAAGAAGTATCAATAGAAACCTGGCTGGCAAACTTTTTAAATCCTTCTGGCAAATTTTCATGCCACAAAATTGTTAGGTTTGGCTCTGGAGCTGGTCCCAAGTTATACAGAGTTTGCAAGAATCTAAAACTTGTTTTAGTGACTTTATGCTTGCCGTCTTTGAACATTCCACCAATTACTTCTGTAACCCAAGTTGGATCTCCAGCAAAGAGTTGGTTGTATTCATCCATACGCAAATGACGCACTAATCGCAGTTTCATCACAAAATGATCGACTAATTCTTGTGCTTGTTTTTCGGAGAGTGTTCCAGCTTTCAAATCTCGCTCAATATAAATATCAAAGAAGCTACTCACATTTCCTAAACTCATTGCTGCACCATCTTGTTCTTTAATTGCACTCAAAAAAGCAATGTACGTAAATTGAATAGCTTCTTGTGCAGTTTGAGCAGGTTTGGAAACATCAATGCCGTAGCTTTGTGACATTTCACCAATCATTTGTAATGCTTTAATTTGTTCACTCACTTCTTCGCGAAGTTTAATTAAATCGTCAGTCATGGTTCCAATCAATTTTTCTTTGTCTGCTTCTTTTTCTTGAATGAGTCTATCTAAACCATAAAGTGCGAGTCGTCTGTAATCACCAATGATACGGCCACGAGCATAATTATCTGGTAACCCAGTAATCAATCCTGAACTACGTAACATGCGCATTTGAGCTGTATATGCATCAAAAACTCCGTCGTTGTGTGATTTTCGATATTTCGAAAAAATTTCAATAACTTTTTTATCAAGTTTATAGCCATTTTCTTCACAAGCTTTTTCAACAACTCGCCATCCACCAAAAGGTTTGATAGCACGTTTGAGTGGTGCATCTGTTTGAACACCAACGATTTTTTCTAAATCCTTATTTATGTATCCGGCCTTGTGACTAGTAACTGTTGGAATTGTTTTGGTGTCTATGTCTAGAACTCCACCTTTTCCTCGTTCTTTTTCGAGCAGTTTTGCGCACTCATCCCACAATTTTTTAGTTGTAGGAGTTGGTCCTTCTAAAAATGAGGCATCACCATCGTATGGGGTAATGTTAGTATATAAAAAATCTCTGACATCAATAGTATCTTGCCAAAGGTTCTTTTTAAAATTTGTTAAATCACTCATGGGTACCTCCCTCTATTTTTTTTGTAGAAATACTTGCACCCGAGTACGAATTTATATAGTAAGATAGATTATACGCTCGCGAAGTTAAAATGACAAAGTTTTGACTTATTTATAGTAAAAGTTATATAAAAAAGTATGAAATATATGCAAAAAATTATTTTAGCAAGTGGCTCAAAACAAAGAAAAGCACTCATGGATGCTCTCAAAATTCCATTTGAAGTTATTCCAAGTGATATTGATGAAAAAGCAATTTCTGCTTTAACCCAAAAAGATCGTGCCAGAATGATTGCCTTAGCAAAAGCACAAAAAGTTTTGAGCGAAAACCCCGATGCGATTGTGATTGCCGGAGACACCTTTACTTTTTTTGATGGTAAGGCATATGAAAAGCCTCGTGATTTAGAAGAAGCAAAGCAGATGCTTCGTGAACAGTCTGGCAAGCAGGGGACGTGTTACTCAGGTTGTGCCTACCTAGATCCAAAAAATAAAATAGAGTTTTCTACAACAGTAGAGTCAACATTTATTTTTAGAGTTATTAGTGAAAAAGAAATTGAAAAATATGTGGCAAATAATCCGGTACTCACTTGGTCTGCAGGATTTTGCCCGGCATACCCAGAAGGAATAAATATGGTTCGTGCGATTGCCGGTTCTTTGAGTAGCTTTTCTCATGGGTTACCGATGGAAATTGTAATTCCTTTACTTGAAAAATCTGGAGTATTTGATGAGAAAGATTAGGAGATACCACCATAAAGTTGGTGAAAAGTTAGCACGTGGTTTTAAAGATTTCTTTAGTGGTCTCAAGCATTTTTTTAGACCAATAAAAAAACCCTGGCACAAAGTTGTGAGAGTTCCCAGAAAGGTTTCTGACTATTTAGGTGAACTTCATCATAAGATTCAGAAAAACAAGTTTTTATCAAATGCGTACTTCACTAGGATTGTAGTAATACTTTTTTTCTTTGGAATAAATTTACAATTGTTGCCATTTTTTTTAAAAACAAACAGAGTGAAGTTACCAGAAGAACTGTTAGCTATCTTGGACTCTGCGGGAATTTTGAACAAAGAGGATTTTGCTATAGGGTACATTCCAGACGCATTACAAACTCAACAACCAAGTCTTGATGCCCAAATTTTATTACAAAAGCTAAATACAGAACGTGAACTTAGAGAGGTAGAACCGTTTCTATACAGTGATAGATTGGCATCTGTTGCTGCTGAATTACTAGCAGAAGCAGAAAAATATGAGTTTGAAATTGAAGACAGATCATTTACTCAAGAACTTAAAAATGCTTTAGACATTTCAAAATATAATTATGAGCACGTGAGTCACAACATAGTAATTGGGCCACTTATGGAAGATGCTGTTCTAGATGCATGGTTTTCCAATGAGGGGCAAGTAGCAGCACTTTTTGAGGATGACTTTAAAGAAGTTGGGTTTGCTACTAAAGTTATTAAAACAAAATATAACGAAACCTTGGGAGTTACGATTCAGATTTTAGGGTTGGAGTTTCCAAAAAGGCCAGTCGTTGCTGTACAAGTTACTCCGCAACAAAAAACTGTTTCAAAAACAACATTTCCACCAATTTCAAATGAAGAAGTAGTAACTGCTTTGAATACCTATCGAGCAGTGCATGGGGCACAGGCTTTAAGTGTAAATGGTAATTTATGTACCTACGCTGAAAAAAGAGTCGCAGATTTAGTAGCGTTTGGAACGCTAGATAATCACGAAGGATTCAAAAATGATTTTGTAGATCAAAATAATTTACCAGAGCCAATCAAAAATTACGATGGAACCAAAATTGCGGAAAATTTGGCCTATCAACATTGTAAAAACATGACAACAGGTGACAGTTTTATTGCTCAAACAGGAACAGCATTAATTGAATGGTGTTTTGATTCTTCAACAATAGGGCATAAAGAGGCACAGCGTAATAAAGATTTTAGAGATGTGTGTGTGCGCAATGCGCAAGGGATGTTTGTGGTTATTTTTGGGGGAAAATAGCAGCATTACGTGCTGCGTTAAAAAAGATAATTAATTGAGCGTTAAATTCATTTCTTTCTTCAATTCCGTTTCTTCCCTGTCTGCATGTTTTCTGTAATTTTCTGAATTTTGTTTCAAGCTTTGTGTATGCACTTTTTAAAATAGACGCTATTCCTCTGTTTCTAAGCTTTAAGAATAGTCCACGTCTCTCGCCATTAATGACTAAAATTATTATATCTTTAACCCTAGTATTTTCATCAATAATTTTTTTAAGTTCAGGCAAATCAATCTTTTCTTGCAATAGTTCTCCTGAATACATTTCAATATTTTCTTTAAAGCCACTCAATAGTTTTTGACCAATATACACTGATAGTGTCATATCAAGTCCAGATAAAAGTTCATTAGAATGAGATGGTGCATAGTTGTATTTGATAAAAGAATTGATGTTTGTTCCCGTAATGACATCAAGGTAATTGAGTCCAGCTATTGTTTGAGAAGTTGTGTTTGTTCTTTTCTTCAAAAGTGTCCATGATCTTTTTGAAGTTTTTGGATAGACTGAGCCAAACAGATTTCCCACTTTGCTACTGTTTTTATAGTTAGCGACTCGTTCTGGAAATTCGTCACTACCATGTGTCAAGACTGCACTTTGTACTAATTTTTTTACAAGTGCTATTTCATCTAGATCAATGTCAAGTTTGGACATATGTTTACGTAAAAGTTTTTCAACAAGTACTGGCCCAAGTGCAGTACTTGCGATCTCATGGAGGCCAAGCTCCATTTTTCCATTTTTGTATTTGTAAGAATCATGTACTGCAGCAGCTAAATGTAAAATTGGTAAAGAGGGAAAGATATCTTGAGTTAGTCTAACAACTTCTTTAATATGGTTAATTTCAACAGCAACTTGGTCGATCGGCTTTCTAGGAAGCCCTTTTCTGATTAGGTTTTGTCTTTGACTTTCAATAAGTGACTCAATAATTTCATTAACAACATCTCTTTTGTTCTCCAATTGAGCATTAATTGCATCTAGCTTTTCTTCTTCACCTTCATTTAGGTCTGGTTCTTGTTCCATTTGGTCATAGAATTTTGTTAGGAATGTATTACTAGTGAGGAAATTATTTGCCCTATTATCTACGGGGCCAGAATTGATAGTGTCAATCGATTTATCTATATCATCAACCAAATGAGAGACTTCAATATCGTCGAGAAGTTCGTCATTTGTATGTTGATCATGTTCTTCATTTTCACTACACATCTGATACTATAATAACAAAAAGCAGCAGAAAGTGAATCTATGAAAGATTTTTTATTATTTGTTCGAACTCAGGGTATTATTGGTCTAGCAACAGGTTTTATTCTTGGCGGAGCAATTTCAAAGTTAGTTTCATCATTGGTAGAAGATATTATTAATCCAGTCTTAGGAATTATTTTAGGTAAGGCAGGCGATTTGAGTAATTATAGTTTGTGGATAGGTTCTGCAGAAATTCGTTGGGGAAATTTTGTCGCGATGCTGATTGATTTTATGGTGATTGCCGTTGTTGTCTACTTTGGCTTTAAGGGTTTAGGATTGGAAAAATTAGATATTAAAAAAGTGGTTGAAGTTGATTTGAAAAAAAAGAAGTAGTTTAGAAATTTTAAAATATGGCTTGGAGTGAAAAATCGTTGAACCGTCACATGAATATTCCTGCTTCATACTTAGTTCTGATGAATGAGCGGGAGCAGGTTTTGTTGTTGCGTAGGTTTAATACAGGATTTAAAGATGGAATGTATAGTTTGGTGGCAGGGCATGTTGATGCAGGTGAGACTTTTACCCAAGGTTTGATGCGAGAAGCGTTAGAAGAAGCGGGAGTTATTGTTTCTCCAGAAGATGCTGAAATTGCTCACATGATGCACAGAAAGTCAGATACAGATGGCTCAGAGAGAGTTGATGTTTTTTTTGTAGTTCGCAAGTGGAGTGGTGAAATTACTAATTGTGAGCCTGGTAAGTGTGATGAGTTAGCTTGGTTTAATTTGGATGATTTACCGGAAAATATGGTGGAGTATATTAGGGTTGCTCTTGGTCATATTAGGGTTGGAGTGAAGTATAGTGAGGTGGGGTGGTAGTTATTCTGCAAGAAGTCATCAGCAATAATGTTTTCATACTCTTCTACTTCTGATCCTGCTAATAAATCAGGATATTTTTTACAGTTTTCAAGGAATAAGATACATAGTTCAAGAAATTTCGAAACAGCTTGTTTCCATCTTTTTGTTTGTTCACTTTTATCTTCAAAGTCACTTGTTAGTGCGATTGCATCAGTAACACTTTCAAATATTCGTTGTAAATTTTGGCCATACTGAAAAACATGCTGTTTAATTGACCACTTTTGAGTTTCACTTCTGAATTTTGAAATTTCGTCATCACAAAATGAAGATATTTTTTGAATAAATAATTGAGATGATTCTATTTTAAAAGGATTTTCTAGTTGCTCTTTATTTCTTAATTTGGCTTGCATTTCAACAAAATCAAACAGACCCAATTCATTTGTGTTCATATTTTTATTTTTCTTTTTTAATAGTACCACTTTTTACTATATTTTTTATGAAACATAATATCCTCTTGCAAATAATGCCAAAAGCATTGTCTGCAAAAGAATTGAAATTGTTATAAAAGCTGCAAAAAATGTTTTGCCTAATTTTGTTCTTTTGACAGTTTTAAACCAAACAGCTTGTGCCAAGAAAAACGGAAAAATTGGCAAAATATATCTTGGAAACCCAGATAAAGTGCCAGATAAAAGCGGTAGAGAAATCATTGCTACAGAAAAAACTAGATAACTTGTTCTCAACTTCAGTTTCCAAACCAAAAAGAGGCTCCAAACTGCATATGCTAATGCTCCAAATTCAAGCAAGGCAATCCAAAATTCATATTGTGTTATAGACACCGTCAGAAAAATTTTAAGATACCTATACACTGTTACTAACGGAAATACTAATTCGGAAACTTCTCTGCTGTTTCCTAGGAGTGCGTGCGCATGTACAAAATATAAAAAGTCACCCCATTTGAGGTAGTTAAACCAGCTATACAAAAGCAAAAGTGTGGGGATTAGTAAAAACCAACCTAGATTTGCGTATTTTGTCCAAAAATACTGGAGCTGCTTTAACCAAGATTTTTGATTTATTTTCTTGGGAAGAATGTATTTTGCCAACTTTTGGAAAAAAGAATTTTTGTTTGTTTGTTTTAATTCAAGTTCGTAATATTCCCACAGCAACGGCAGTATGATTAAAATTCCAGATAAACGGGTCACGCTTAAAAACATTGCTGTTACACAAGCAAAAAACCATTTTCTTTGTCGTGCAAAGTATAGGGCTAAAACACTGAGTAATAAGAATAATCCTTCTGAATAGATGCATGCGAGAAAAAAAGCCACTGGTGAAGCTAATAATAAAAACAAGGAAAACTCAACAGTTTTAGTTTTGTAATCTAAATATAAGAGTTTGGCAGTAAAATATAGCGCTAGTATTGTGGCAATTGTACTTACCAAAATTCCGGCCCAAAATGTTCCTGGTCCATATGGGAGAATTGGCCAAATCAAAGAAAGAGGCGCTGCAACAAATCCAATTAAAACTGGAAAAAATGGTAAAAATCTGCCCTCATCGGTATACCATTTTGAGGCTATCGCAACATAATGCACGCCATCAAAGTTAGACCAAGGGTAGATGAGTTCGTTTTCAACGATAGGGTATTTTTCTGTATATTGCCAGAGAGTTGTAAATTGGGAGTTTTCGCGAAACGTTAAAAACAATGAAGCTAAAAAAACTGGTATGAACAAAAGTAATCGCCATGTAGTGAACCACAGCGCAATTTTTTTTAACCAAAAGGTTTTTGCAAAATGTCCCTGAACCTCAAAAAATTGTTTCACAAAGCTACTATCTCACGAAATACTACTCGAGTCCAGATACTGTGTTGTTTGCAACATCTACTTTTTTAAGATTTCCCAATCCTCTACATCTCCATCTATTAATTTAAAAAGTGGGTGAGTAATTAGAACTATTTTTTTTTCAATTTCAAAAAGTTTCTTTATATCACGAATTTGCAATTTGTTTTTTAAGTGATTAATTTCATAATAAAATTGACCTTTTGTTACAGAAATTTGTTTTACTTTTATATTTACTGGTAATTTTTCTCTATTAAAATTATATGATCTTTTATCTGCCTCATTGGCAATAACATGTAAGTATGCAGAAATTGAAGCAACTGGATCTGGTTGCATTTTGAATCGCGACAATTGCGGGTGATTAAGATATCCTTTAGTTTTTCCTGAAAGCACTTGAAGTGCTAAGAGCCCTTCTCGCCAAACTGCCACTAAACCTTTTTGATCTAAATATGATGGGTGTAGAGTCCATATGCGCATATTACCTGTGCCCCGTATGACTTTTGCCCCAATTTTCTAATTCTTTAATTACGGCATGTAAATCTTTTCCAGCTTTCGTTAATGAGTATTCAACCTTTGGTGGAATTTCTGGATAAATTTTTCTTGCAACAATTTTATCAGTTTCTAGTTCACGCAATTGTTTAGTGAGCATTCGTTGGGTGATTCCATCTAAATCTCTAAAAAGTTCGTTATAGCGTTTTGTACCTGCAGTCAGTCTTTTGATAAGAGGTAATTTCCATTTGCCACCAATAATTGCAAGTGCTTTTACAACTTGGCATTCATTTTGATCGTGTTGTTTTTTCATATTTTAATAGTATACTTTTTGTATGTATGATATAAATTAGTAGGTACTTGTATTAAAGTTTGTATGAGTTATTATATTCACTCAACGTAAAAAGTAAAGTGAAAAAAAATTTTTCAAAAAGGAGATTTGAATGCCAAAAGCAAACAAAAATATTTTAGTAATTGTTGGAACAGTTCGCCAAAACAGAGCCAGTGAAGGTGTCGGAAAGTGGTTGATGCAGAATTTACCAAAAACAAAAAACACAACTTTTGAACTAGTGGATTTGCGTGATTGGCAGTTGCCATTTTTTGATGAGCCAATGCCACCACTTGCTTCACAAGGTTCTTATACTGGTGAAGTAGGAAAAAAGTGGTCAGAAAAAGTTGCAGCAGCTGATGGATTTATTATCATTACCGGTGAATATAATCACAGTTTGCCAGGAGTTCTTAAAAATGCACTTGATTATTGGTATTCAGGACTGATGAAAGGAAAACCAGTTTCTTTTGTGAGTTACGGTGCAGCTTCTGGAGGTATGCGTGCTGTAGAACATTTACGACAAATTGTTTCTGAATTACGATTAGTTGCTTTGCATGATGAAGTAAATATTCCTGCAATTTGGGCTGCATTTAAAGAAGATGGATCTATTGTTGATGAATCAAAAATTGGGCAGTTACACAATTTGGTGGCAGAATTAGATGGATGGTTTGAGTAAAAATTAAACAGTCCATGTTATACTATATGCAAGATAGTAAGCAGAAAAAACCCTTACAAAAAGTAAGGGTTTTTTGTACTAATAGGGTATGTTAAATATAAAAAATATAACCAAATCTATTACAAGTAAAACACTTTTTGAGAATATAACTTTCAAGTTATCAGAAAATCAGAAGGTTGGTTTTGTTGGGCCAAATGGTGCTGGAAAAACAACGCTTTTAAAAATAATTGCAGGGATTGTTGAGCCAGATAGCGGTGTAGTGCAAAGCACTGGTGAAGTTATTGGCTATTTACCGCAGAAAATCGATGCAGATGAAAACATGATGATTTATGAATATCTTTATAATTTTTTAAGAACTGATTGGGAAGAGTATAAAATTAAAACTTCTTTAGCAATTGTTGGGTTAGGTAAAGTTGATCAAAGTATGCCTATTTCTAGTTTGAGTGGTGGGCAGAAAATGAAATTAGGTTTGGCAAAGTTACTATTATGTGAGCCAACAATTTTGTTGTTAGATGAGCCAACAAACAATTTAGACATGCAAAGTTTGACTTGGCTAGAAAAATTTGTAAAAAACTTTGAAGGTAAAGTGCTGTTAGTTTCTCATGATCGAACTTTTCTTGATAATTGTGTTAGTAAAATAATTGAGCTAGATCCGTTTAATAAAACCATTCATGAATATGGTGGTAATTACTCTGAATTTGTTGTAGAAAAAAAACGTAGGCAAGAAAATATTTTAGCTGATTACAACGTGCAGCAAAAAAAAGAACAGCGCATGATTGACTGGATAAAAGATAAGCAAGAGCAATTAAAATATCATCCAAGTAATAAAGTTGCTGCTCAACTTCAAGCAATGAAAACTCGTATGAATAGAGAAATTGAGGAAGATAGAATTATAAAACCTCAAAATTATAAAAGTTTTTCTATAGATCAAATGGGAAGTGAGTTGCATAGAAAAAAGTCAATTTTGGTAGTCAAGAATTTTAAAATTCCCAACTTATTGCAGTGCGATGAACTCTATATTTTTGCCAAAGAGAGAATCAATTTTTCTGGTAAGAATGGTTCAGGAAAAACAACTTTTATTAAATCAATTGTTGGTTTGAATACAAATTTTAGTGGAGAAATTGAATTCGGACCAAATGTAAAAATTGGTTATTTTTCTCAAGAACATGAAATTTTAGATCTAAAAAAATCGGTGATTGATAATTTCGTTGACTTCTCTCCTTTGAAATCAGAAGCCAAAGCACGCAGTGTTCTGGGGAGTTATTTGTTTTCTGATGACAAGGTTTTTTCGAGAGTAGAATTCTTATCTGAAGGTGAAAAGGCTCGACTTATTTTTGCAATTTTAATTTCGCAAAATAATGACTTTTTACTCTTAGACGAACCCACAAATCATTTAGATATTGAAAGTCGTGAAGTATTAGAAAAAGCACTGACAAACTATGAAGGTGGGTTTATTGTGATTTCTCACGATAGATATTTTTTGAAGCAGATGGGAATAAATAGAGAAATTGGGATAAGGGATGGGAAGATAATTGAAGTGTATAATACTGAAAATGTTAAATAAATCTGAATTAAATCTACCTCAAAAAAATCCTGCACTATTTCAAGTAGAATCATCACTCGTTGATTTCTCACAAGTAATAAAAAAGCACTTTGGAGAAACTGCCATGGTGATGATGTACGGCTCAGCTGCTTTTCAGCAAATGGGATATAACGAGGAAGAAATCCAAGCTTCTAAATTAGACTGTATCGTTGCCGTCCCAGACCTTTATTCCTGGCAACAAACTCATGCACAAAATCATCCTCAGGATTTTCCTATGCAAGCTCACCTATTAGGACCAAACTTGAGAACCCGTATTCAGGGTCCCCGACCTTGGTATGTTTTTACAGAGCTTCAAATAAGCACTGGAAATAATACTAGAAAAATTAAATGTGGAATCATTGACCAAGCATCATTAGTCAATGACTTAAATAATTGGGATCAACTATATGTTGCAGGGAGAATGCAAAAACCAACATATCTTTCACAGACTTCACCAGATATCGAAAACGCTTTATATTTTCAGACAATGAAACAAGGCTTAAGAATGGTTTTGTTACAACAGAATGGCATCCCACTCGACTTAAGAACTTTATATATCAAGCTTTCTAATCTTTCATATGATGGTGATACTAGAATGGCTTTTGCAGAAAGTTCAAATAAGGTCGCAAATATTGTTGATGCTAACCTATGGAGGTTTGACTTAATGTATACACAATTAATCAATGAAGCTGAGCAAGAAGGCATACTATTAAGACAAGCAGATAATATTATTCCTTTTTCTTGTGAAGATGATAAGGACCTATTTATTCGAACAGTACAAGAGTTACCAAAAAATATTTTAATTAATCTCCCTCCGGGTTGGCAAGATCTGTCCGTTTCAGAGATCGTCAACCTCATAACTGATCGATTGAGACAGATTACAAAAGAGTCGAGCATTAAACAAACACTTCTAGGAATATTAACTGTTTCTCCATTAGCTGGAATTCAATATGTGTCAGAAAAACTGAAAAAGGGCAGAAAAAAATAACTACCCTTAGATGCGTGGTCTGTTGTGAACGTTTAGTTTATTTGGCGGTAGCTCAGAGGCCATCCGCAGGGAATTCGCTTCGCTTATTCTCGGCGG
>CAZZDG010000020.1:0-2438 GCA_964652415.1 uncultured Pseudomonadales bacterium
AATATTTCTCTGTAACTTTCTCAGGCCTGCTTAAATAAGCAACGACAAAAGTTTAATATTTTTACGGATATCAACCGACCTGAATATTCCTCAGGTTCCGTGTCTAAATTTATTCAACTTTAAACTCAAGAGGTGCGAACTCTTTTTAACGGATATAAGCGGTGTTATATCATATAAATATATGAATTTGACATGACAAAATAATAAATATAGTAATATTCATCAAAGCATTAATGAGAATTAATTCGATATTATATTGACTAGCCAACATATTTTATCTAATACGTTAATTAGCAGAGCGTTAAGTACTCTGCTAATTACGAATATGTTTTACTATGCGGCCTCTCACAATTTTAAATCAATCGAAATAATCTCTAACAAATCAAAGTAAATCAAAATATTGACAAATCTGATATAATTTTATCATGAAAAAACCCGCAGCAAACTCTGATTGGGACTTGTTTTATTTTTGCACTAACATTTATATTTTGCCACTTGCACGCACCATGACAAAAATCTAGAATGAAGCTCTAGTGCCTACCACTAGATTTTTTTTACCACAAACCAGAATACAACACAATTCAACCGTGTCGCAGCGGCGATCCAACTTCACTTTACTCAGAATTCCAACGAAGATTTTTTTCTTATTAAGGTTGCTTAAGCGATTCATTCAAATCATTCAAAATCGCAACCAACAAAACTCAGAAAAACGAAGTCAAACAGATTTTGTTTTTTTTTGCCCCCAAGTAGATAGCTCAATTCCCCAGTATTTATTAGTTCTAGAAAGGAGGAAGGACCATGCAAGCGCCTACCTACACTAAAGTTTCAAATTACGAAGGTAGAAAGGGGGAAGTCAAAAAAGTTGTCCTCCTGTACTCTGGAGGACTTGATACCTCCGTTATGCTCAAATGGATTCAAGAAGAATATGGTGCCCAAGTTGTCGCCCTCACCATAGATATTGGCCAACAAGCTGATGACCTTGAAGAAATTAGGAAAAAAGCCCTAAAGTTTGGCGCAGTCAAAGCAATTGTTATTGACGCAAAAAATGAGTTTGCCTACCACTATATTGCCAAGGGAATCAAAGCAAACGCCAGTTATCAAGGCAAATACCACATGAGCACGCCACTTGGCCGGCCACTGCTTGCCAAACTTGCCGTCCAAGTTGCTCGAGAAGAAAACTGTGACACTATCGCTCACGGGTGCACCGGCAAGGGCAACGATCAAGTACGAATTGAAGGAACAGTCCTCACCCTCGCACCCGAGATGAAAATTATTGCGCCCGTTCGCGAGTGGAGTATGGGTCGTGATGAAGAGCTAAAATATGCCAAAAAACATGGCATTCCAGTCAAGCAAACCGTCGACAAGCCATATTCTTATGATGACAATATGTGGGGAGTAACAGGGGAGAGCGGTGAAATTGAAAATCCAGCCCTTATTCCTCCGCTAGATAAAATCCTCCAAGTTTGTAGCCTGGTAGAAAAAACGCCCAACAAACCTCAATACATAAAGCTGAATTTTGTCAAAGGTATTCCTGTAAAACTAGATGGCAAGCACCTTGGGCTTACTGAGATTATTCACACGCTCAATACGTTGGGAGCCAAACACGGAGTGGGGGTTACACATCATATAGAAGATCGCCTGGTCGGACTCAAAGTCCGTGGACTTTACGAAGCCCCAGCCGCTGAAATTATCATCAACGCGCATTTTAATCTAGAAAAATATGTTTGCACCCGGGTTGAAAATGAGTTCAAAGCAGAAGTAGATAACAAATGGGCATATCTCTGCTATGGCGCCCTCTGGTACGAACCTCTCATGGATGATCTCAACGCATTTATAGAAAAAATTAACGAAAAAGTGACTGGAATGGTTACGGTCAAACTATTCAAAGGAGTCGCAGAAGTAGTTGCAGTCGAAACCGCAAACTCAATTTTTGATGAGAAACTTGCAACCTTTATGCGAAACAACGCCTATAACCAAAATGCTTCTCCAGGATTTATCGAAATTTACACCATGCAAATGCGCTTGGCACAAAAAAAAGAACGATTTATTTTATTAACAATTGGTGGAGATTCAAACAAGAAAAAATTTTTACCTGCCGTGAATGAATTGTACAAACTTGGCTACCAATTTTATGCAACAGAAAACACACATGAATATTACAAAAAACAAGGTATACCATCAGTTTTTGTATATAAAATGTTTGAAGATAAAAATCCAAATATAGAAGATGTGCTACGACAAGATATGTTTGATTTGATCATTCATGTACCTTATAAAGGCAACATAAAAGAAGAAAAACTTGACGAAAGTATTGTGAAAAAGTGGGCGGTCAGAACTGCGGTTCCGATCATCAATGATACTAAGATTTTGAATGAGATGGTTAAGAAACTTAAGAAGAATATGGTGGTTGGGAGAAAAGCAGAATGAATAACCACTGG
>CAZZDG010000020.1:2538-17227 GCA_964652415.1 uncultured Pseudomonadales bacterium
GCTTTAAAAGGTGTTTTGGAGCCAGATGCAAAGATGTGGTTTGATGAAGCTCAAGGTTTTGTTGATATCATCGGCGGCCTTCCTGCAAAAGATGCGGGCAGAGAAGAAGAACACCTTAATGTACTATTTGAAACTGCCAAACGTTTGGGGAAACTGCTACATGTGCACGTTGACCAACTCAATACCACTGCAGAAAAAGAAACAGAAACGCTAATACGAAAAACTCAAGAGTTTAGCATGCAAGGAAAGGTTGTGGCGATTCATGGAATTTCCCTCGCCGCCCACCCACAAAAATATCGAGAAAAAATCTATAAAAAAATGAATAAAGCCGGCGTAATGCTTATTTCTTGCCCAACAGCTTGGATTGATTCACGTCGAAATGAAGAACTCACAGTCACTCATAACTCTATTGCTCCAGTAGAAGAACTCATTGCGTCTGGAATTGTAGTTGGTATTGGCACAGACAATATTGCTGATGTTTACAAACCTTTTACCGATGGAGATATGTGGACTGAGTTGCGATTTTTACTAGAAAGTTGTCACTTTTATAACATTGATGAATTAGTAAAAATCGCAACAACCAACGGACGAAAAATTTTGGGAGTTAAATAAGGGACTAACAAATTGGTTTAACGATCCTTGAAATGGGCAAAAAAACACGGTTTTGAGGCAAATAAATAGGAAGAGCATAAATTTCTTGAGGAAAAAATAAATCAAAAGCTGATTTGTTGTTAGTTATTGGAGCCACATACCCAGAAGAACTAAAAAATGCCAGAAAAATTGCTCCACTCACTACTTTTCTTGTGCCTGGAATTGGAAGTCAAGGTGGGGATTTGTCAAAAATTTTCCAAGTTGGTCTTAATAAAAAGGGTAGAGGAGTAATTATTAACTCTTCTAGAGAAATTATATATTCTGACGATCCTAAAGGTGCAATTAGACATTTGTGGCACAATACAAGGAAATTTAGTTGATAAATAGCAACTTTTATTTAATACAACTATTTGGCAAACAAGTCATTTGTCTGCTAATGTCACATAATAGTTTGAAAAGTGTTATTATTGTGCTATATTTTATACATATTTGGTGTGTATTGCAATATTATAAGACACTATTATATAATGACAGGAATTTAACAATAAACATTGTTACAGGATAGAAAACAGTAGTATAAACAATAGAAAAAGAGATTATACACCCGAAATATGGGATGTGAAAGTAGGGAAAAATGAATCATAGATTTTTTGGAGAACAAAGAAATATAGGAAAAATCGATCATAGTTATGGCAAAGCCCGAAAAATGGAAAATCAAGTTTCGAGATCTTTTAGAGGTAGGAATCCTGATGTTCTCAATTACCTCGGTAAACTTTCTAATACATTTGATCAAGCTTTTGCTCTTCAACAACTTGTACCTGCTCTTGCTACAGTTCAAAACGCTTACGCGGAAGCAACTCCAAATGATTTAGCACAAGTAGCACGTTATTTTGATCAAAATTCTGGAGCACAAACAGAAAGAAGTGGAAGTCCTAGTGCTACGAAAAAATATGATACTAAAAAGCACCAAAAACCTCTTGAATTTAGCCCTATAGCATTAAAACTAATAAGTTTAATATTAATTTTATTTTTACTCGCTGGCTGCGCTAGGCCCATAAGCCCTGGAACTTTAGAACCTACTGCTGCACCAACTGCAGTTGTACAACTAGATGAACCAAAAGATCCAATATATGAAACAACTGCAATAACACCAGAAGCAACACAAGTTGCTATTCTCGAACAATTTCCTGATGCAATTATGCCAGAAAACCCATCTGTGCAGGTTATTGAATCAATCTCTTACCTTTTAACTACAAATGAAGATGGCCAAGGTATTGCTTATATTGCAACTCAAGAAGCAGAAACTGGTTTAATTATAGTTGAAAAAATAAGGGCTGATAAAACTGAAATTGTACCTCAAGCTAAATTAATTATTTTTAAGACTGAAAACGGCTATGTAACAGCATATGCTATTACTAATTCTGGGGAAGTCATTGTTACTCCAACTCCGCCAGAAGACGGAATTCCTACCCCACCTGAAGATGATGGGACAGAAGTTCCGCCTGAAGATGATGGGACAGAAATTCCGCCTGAAGATGATGGTGGAACAGAAGTGCCACCTGAAAATCAATTCGACCCAGAAACTATCGAGCGAACAACAAATTTCCCTTGTGTCGAGAGTGATGACCAAGCTTGCAGAATATCACTAACTGTTGAAAACGTAAACTTGTATGGTTTATACTCCAACGCTAATAGTGGTGCAAAACAAATATTTTTACCAGACGGTACTCCAACTAGATTTTATATTGAAGCATCAGTTAATGCATGGACAAGGGATACAACACTTACAGCCCAGAATTATGAAATTGCGCTTGTCATTGTTGATTCAGAAACTGGTAAAAGAATGGTGGGAGGTAAAGCAGTGGATGCCTTACCAGGCTGGACACTAGATCACTTTTTAGCTAATATTTCTGAACAATTTTATTTCCAAGGTGGAAAAAATAATGGCATACCATATGACGCTGATACTGATAGTTGGTATCTTAATCCTAATGCAAACATGCCTAGAATTGATCAAGGCGACATTGTCATGCTTACTCTACCAGTTCCAGGGAAAGCAATTGTAGGAGAATACCTAGCACAAGGTGTGTATGATCTCTTGCTACCACTATTATCTCAATTTTATGGAGATGAAAACCAAGCTCTAGCTGAGTTTATAGCATCTGGTAACCCAGTTAGTCTTGAAAATATACTTATGCTAACAGAAAATGGAAAAATTATTATCATTCCTGGTGGAGGAACAACATTGCAAGAAGACTTAAATCACGTGCAACCATAAACGTCTATTTCCCTGATTGAACATCACTACATCTTGGTGTTACTATATTCACATGAGTATATTTGCAGTTCTACATAAGCAAAAGAACATCTTGTTTGCTGGATTTCTTGCAATCATTTTTATTATAATAATTTTAGTAATGCTTTTTACAATCAAAAATCAGTTCTTTTTTAAAGAAATTGCTAATAAGCAGACAAGTTTGGGTAGTAATACTGAATTTCCTTTAGTCAAAAATCCTATTGACATGTTTGCCTTTTCCTGTGAAATCAAAGAACTAGTTTATGATGATTACATTTTGGCTAACGATATAGTTGTCAAACTATCAGCCAAATGCATGTATTTGGACAAACTAGAGAAAAAACAAGAAATTACCGTTCCAATTGTTTTATTTAATCCAAAAAACAATTATCATTTAGTTGGAAGAAAACAATACGAAGGTGATCTGAGCCAATGGCAAGACATTGACTTCATTCATTCAATTGAAGAGACATACTACTATGAACATGGCACCAACGTATCCGTTTACGAAAAACCAGAACCCCTCAAGTATTGGCGAGATACTACTAATAAACCAACTTTAGACCCAGGTGACAAATTGCTCTTAGATATTGCCAACAAAGAGAGTAGCATATATTTAACAAAAAATGATTTCAACGCTGATTATTTTGAATCTGTTCTATTTAATAAAGATTATCATGAATATGTATATACATACGAAGATCTGAACAACTTTGTTATGACTGGTAATCCAAACGACATGAACTTAGAAAATAATCTGCTAATTCCAAATTTTGTTCAGTATATAAAAGATGTTAACCCATCATGATAAAAAATAATATATCAAAAATTATCATTTTTATTTTGTTTCTAACAACATTATTCATAAATGTTAAACAAATTAATGCTGATGCTGCATGTAGCCCGTATACTTGTGTTGGCACAAACGCTGCATTAAAAGTAAATAATTGTGTTTACTACACTAGCTTGTGTGGCAATGGTTCTGTAACACCTTCGGCTCCATATACCTGTCCAACAGGTGGTGGCCCAGGATCTTGCATCGGATGGGCTGAAGGAGTAGAAGGCTGTCTTGGAAATACGCCAATTCCTGTATCATCGGGATGTGTGTGTAGCACTCCAGGATATAATTCAGAATGTAGTGCTAATGGACAAAGCTGCGGCCCTTATGGAGGTACTTGTTCTAGCTGTACTACTTTATATGATTGCGGTGAGCCAGTAGGTGGTTATCGCGGTTGTTGTCTAGTTACACAAAATCCTTATTGTGGAGATGGAATCTGTAACAATGGTGAAACTAACTGCACTTGCCCAGCATCTGGTGGAGGAGATTGTGCAGGAACTTGTGCAACCCCACCGCCAGGACCATACTGTGGTGATGGTGTATGCAATAATGGTGAAACAAACTGTACATGCTCAGATTGTACAGGAACTTGCCCACCAACCGGTGGTGGCACCCCATCTTGTGACGTCTCTCTATCACCATCTACTTTAAGCTTATATACAGATAGTAATCCATTTAACATTGTTGCAAATGTAAGTAATATTCAGGACGGTGCGGTCAACCAAGTGGAGTTTTTAACATCCAACAGCAATATAATAACTATGAATCCTATCTTTGACCAAAATGGTGCTCCATATCAGTCACTCATCACCCCACAAACAGTAGGTTCAACTACGATTACCGCAAATGTATATTTTAACGGTGAACCAGATCCCATCTGTTCAACCACTGCCACTATCAATGTCAGTCTCAATACTAGCCCAACAGATGAAGCTCCAGACTGCTCCGACTTCACCACATCAGATAGCTCTGTTCCTGCCGGTCAAACCATAGACCTTGATGTGAATATTACTGATGATGGTCTTAACTACGCTTTTGGCGGTGGATTTGAATCTGGTGATATGAGTTTTTGGCCAACTGCATACCAACTAGATGAGTGGTGGGCGGTCTCTAATATCACTTGGCCATCACCAGGATCAGAGGGTGGTTACTATGCAAAAATCAAAGCAAGTCTAGCTGGAACAGATCCACACGCCGCAACAGACTGGCTAGAAACAGGCGAAAACTTAACTGGGCAAAACTATACCTTAAAACTAAAAGCAAAAAGTCATTCTTCAAGTGAAACTGTTAGTAATGTATATTTGCAAAGATACCCGTTCGGCGGCACAGATTGGTCAGGTCATTATGCCTCCAACTTATCAATGAATCTCACAACTACTTGGCAAGACTTCTCCACATCAGGTGCCTGGGTAGAACGTGGGTATGGGGCAGGGGATACAACAAGCTTTAGAGTTGTACTTCGCCCAGGATCAACAAATGGTGGCGCGTGGACACAGCCACTCTACTACGATTCCATCAAAGCTTATAAATCAAACACAGCCGGAGTTGTTGAACCTTCAGTTAAATTCTATTACATACTTTCTTCTGCAGACCATTGTGTACCAGCTAACTGGCAACAAATCACAGGTACAGTAACCAAAATAGGTGATAATTACTCAATAAGTAATTTTGATACTGCAGGAATTACTCCTGGTGATTATGATATTGCAGTAAATTCATATGACGTTTTAGGAAATGATGCTACAGGAAATCAAGAAGTTGGCAATCCTGCAGCCAGCTGTTACAACCCAACAAACTGGACAGCAAGACCTGCATGTGTTATTGCACAAGAAATTACCGCCTGTACCCCAACTTGTGGACCAGACACGGGTTGTGGTACCACCAATCAAACTCCAGGCACAGTTTCAAATATTACTGTCAATGGTATCTCAGGAGATAATCTTAACCTCTCTACAAATCCACTACCAAGAACCATCTCTTGGACTGCTGCGACTATTCCTGCTCCAGGTACTATTGCAGCATATGATGTTTGGTTGTTACCAAGAGGTGCAGCAACTCCCGCAAATGCTGCAGCATGCACAGGTACTTGTAGAATTCTCAACTGGACTACCGGAACATCTGTTTCACTGCCAACAGTTTTACCAGCTCAAACAAATGAATTTGATATTGTTGTCAGAGCAAGTAATGCTTGTGGCACACAAGTTGGCGCATGGACAAGAAGACCAGTAGACCTTACTGCAAACGTGAGCGGTAATATTTATGATCTTACAGATAGTGCTGATGCTTCAAATAACTGTAATGGCGTTGGACCTCTCATTGATATTTCAGCTGGAATACCAAATATGACAATTTCAACTGGTGGGACCTTAACAGCAACTCCAGGAGATGCTTATGTATATACCGATGTCCCATATGCACCGAGTGCATCATGGCCAGAAAGATCAAGTATCACCCTAAATATTGCTAACCCCGTACCAGCTACTTCATTCTTCTGTAGTTGTCCAAATGGTACACCAACTGCATGTACTCAAACTGATACTAATTCTCCAGCCACAGATCAAAACTTCTTTGTTACTTCCATCGATCTCTCAAATGGCCCATGGTGGCAAACATCAGAAGGCAATGTTTATGCGGCCCAAAGTTTTGTAAGTGATATACCAGATTTAGCACTCACATATTTGATCACCCAAAATGCAGCAGGTAACTCTAAATCAGCTGGAATTCCATTAAGTGGTGGCACAATAACTGCTGGCACCGGCTGGTGGACTGAATATAATGGTGGTAGCACACAACCTCGAGCAAATAGTACTACACACACAAACATTGTGAGAGAAGATTATGACTACTTCGTTAGAAATGTTGATTTAAACAGCTTCCCACTAAGCGCTACTCTTGGAGCAGCAATTACTGCATTACCAGCACAATCAGAAGGAGTACCCATAGATGATGCTGTAGCTTTTAAAAGAACAGGTGACCTTGACTTAAACCTAAATACAATCCAAACGGTTCCTGCTGGAACAAAAATGATTATCTTCGTTAGTGGTAACGTCACTATTAGTAACACTGGGGCACTCAATAGACATATGATTGATATTGATAACAATGGCTATCTAGCAATTATTGCAGGAGGCAATATAACTTTTAGTAACACTATTGGTAATACTTGTGCATACCCAATCTGTACTTCAACAAACTCAAATATTGATGGTACATATATTGCGAGTGGCCAGCTCATCATTGATGACAACAACCTTAATCCACATACGGCTGCAGATAACATGTTTGTCGGCGAAGGAACATTCGTAGGCTGGGGTGGTATTGATTTACAAAGGACCTTTGATAATACTACAAACCCACTTGATAGAGGACTCAACAATACATACGCTACCGAAATATTTAAATTCAGACCAGACTTTAATAAAAATACACCAGCAATCTTGCAGCGACCTAACTTAGTTTGGCAAGAAGTTAACTAGGGTAGTGTAGTTACTATGCAACACTTAGCTCAAAAAAAAATACGACAAGCCGGTTTTACCCTTATTGAGTTACTTATCACAACATCTTTAACCGTGTTGTTAATGCTCACAATTACCTCAATGTTTATGACCTTTCTCATTGGCAACTCAAAAACAAATATCAGAAAAACAATTAAGGAAGAAGGCCTCCACGCTCTGAGTCAAATGGAATTTATCATTAAAAATGCTCGGTATATAGAAGGTGCCTGTAGTTCAGGAATGACCACTCTTTCAGTCGTTGGTCTAGACAGCGGAGTCACTTTGTACAGCACTGCTACAGATTCAACTATTAACAAAATTGCTTCTAATAGCGCTCGACTCACTTCCGCAACTGTTACTTTAAACAACTTAATCTTTGACTGTTCTGGCGAGGTAGGAAGCAAACAGATTAAAGTCAGCTTTAACTTAGAAAAGGTTGCTCCAACCCTCAATGAAGATTCTGAAATTTCAGAATCATTCGAAACAACGATAAGTATTAGAAATTAATAACTAAGAATCTTAGTTCGTATTTTCAAACTCTTGAACCAACTCTATTTGTCTCGTTTGAGTGCCATCCATCCAGGAAACAGTAGTTGTAACTAACATCGAATACTCCGGAGCACCGCCAACTGCAACCGTCACTTCTCGTAAAAAATCTGTTCCAGCCATTGGGATATAATCATTTAAGTCCTCTCCACATTGACCTTGTCCGGGAGTTGTATCTAGGTTCGTAGGAATAGTTGCAAAACAATAAGTACCGCTGACTAACGTATTTTTAAGATTTAACAACCCTTTTCTATTTCTCTCGCTACGCACAAACTCAATTACTTGCTGACCTAAAATTGTGGCAACTTGTCTATATCTAGATTCACCGGTATTTTTAATGGAAAAAGTAACCGCGTTTGCAACAGCTGTGACAACCAGTCCAACTACCATCACTGCAATCAGCAACTCAATAATTGTGGATCCTCTCTGCATTTTTTTATAAATCATTAGTAAATCCGCCTTCCGTAATTTCCCCAGTGCTCAAAACTTGGAATGAATATTCAACAGCATTGAATTCTCCGGCAATTGTATAAGTAACATCTGTGACGGCTGCTCCACCCAAATCAACACCTCCTCGTAGTGCCAAAAAGGTGACTGCATTATTTGGAGATTTGGTTACGGTAATATTATCAAGTGCAACAATAGAACGCTCAGTTCTGCTTGCTATCGCACCTGCGAGATCTACACAAATTCTATTCAAAACTACTGATGTTGCATCAGATGTCACTTCGTAGCCTTTTAATTTATTAGTGCCACCACAATCACCCGCGCCCTCGCCAATTCTTGCTTTAATTTGAGCCGTCCGCATCAACGCTTGTACATCTTTTACCGTTGTTTGCACTTGCTGTCGATCGTTAAAATTCACAAATCCTGCAATACCTGCTCCTGTTAACAACGAGATAATACTGATAACTATCAAGAGCTCAATGAGTGTAAAACCACAATTAGATAGAGGAGTTTTCGGGCAATTTTTTATCATGGATTTCTTAATACGTAATCATCGTCGCCTTCTAGTGAAGTAGTCAATTCAAAAGTTGCAGCACTGCCAGTATAAGTATAATCACAAGCACTGGATCCTGATAACCCACATACACTTGTTCCAGATTTTGGATCTACTGGAGTAGGACTACTAATGTACCCATTAGACAAAGCAATAATCATATCATTGTATGCTTCATTGGTGCCACCCACAGGATCAATTGCTGCAAAAGCTACAGGAAATTTAAATGCATTTACTATTTTCCCAATAGAACTCTCTGACACAACACTTGCTACTCTTAAATCATTCTCTACTGCTCCTATTGGATATGCTCCCATATCACTTTTATACAAAACTAGCGCCTGTCGCACAGTTTCTAAATCAGACTTTCGCTTTGAATTTCGAGCACTTTTCCCAGCATTGGTAAAACTCACTAAACCAATAGCAGAGAGAACTACAATAATTGTTGCAACAACTAAAAGTTCAATGAGCGTAAATCCGTTTTTTCTTCTTTTTTGCATAGTTTCCTTTTTAATTAGTTAACGTTATCACTGATCCATCTTTTTCTAAACGTGAAGTAAGAGAAAACTCTATTCCATCAGACCCATATCCATAGTAGTAGGTGCTGTCGTTTACTGGATCAAGTGGCAATGCTTCATTAAGATACCCCTCCTCAACGAGAGTTGCAGACATCTCTTGGTATGCCAATGCAGGTCCAGGTAGTGTCTCACCATCTGGGGTAATTGTTGGCGATGGAAGTGGTCTATCATCTTCATTTATTGGTGGTATTGGAGTAGGGGTTGCGGTTGAAGGTGGCGCAGTTGTAAAAAGAGGAGTAGGAGCAGGGGTTTCCTCACCCTCAACAGGGTCGGGACTGATTGCTGCCCGTACTGTTGGAGCTCTAAAAGCAGCCCCAAGTCTAGCAATTATGCGTCTTGGGAAAGAAAATGCAACTCTGTTCTGTGGATCTAAACTTGCAATCGGATAATACCCATTTTCAGATCTAAACAACAACAAGGTAGTTCTCACAGTGTCTAAATCTTGCTTTCTTTTGGCATCTCGAGCACCTACTTGAGCACCAGAATAGCTTACTAATCCAATCGCTGCCACTACTACAATAATTGTGGAAACAACTAAAACCTCAATGAGAGTAAAACCTCTTCTTTGTGGTCTCTGCAGCATTGATTTCTTTTGAATTTTGTTTTTCACATTAATCCTTATTTTCTAAATTATTGTAAGCTGGAAACACAAAAATAATTGCCGCCCGCAGCATAAGCACAAACTCCACCAGCACCAGCAGTGCTTGCATTTCCCTCACCAGCATTGTCAAGTAAAGCACACACGCAATATCTTGTAGTAGTCGCATCTACAGTACAAATATATGCAGCACTTGTTTTTGGGTCAGTCAACATAGCGCCAGATACAAGTTGTGAAGCCATCGTATTACAAGCCGCATATGAAGAACTATTTGCTGCATAATACTGCTCAAAAGCATTTTGAACAGCTTTTAGATCACCACTTCTTCTTGCATCACGACTCTTTTTCTGTGCTGTACTAAAAGCAGAAGCACCAATAGCAATCAAAATACCAATTATAGAAATAACCACTAAAATCTCAAGAAGTGTAAATCCTCTATCGTTTTGTTTTATGCTTAAAAATTTCATATGTTCCTTTATTAAGTTACTGTCTTACTACAATGATTTTTACTTTGCTCGTTTCAAGTTGTGCAGACTTAACTCCCCAGTTGTCCTCTAAAATGACCAAGGCTGTGTATTCACACCTACCAAAAGCACATTCATATGTATGAGAAGTTTGCCCAGCTAATCCAGTGATAGGAGTTTTTTTACCATCACCAAAATCAAGAATGCCATTCATTGCTGTTGCATCACCAAAATCTGCAACAAACGTAAATTCAACCGGACTCCCTGAAAAAATTTCAATACTTCTAGTTCGTGGATCAAGTAAGGGGTTAGTATTTAAAGAAAGTAGAACTGGTCTTGTAGCGCATGCTGAATAACAACTCTTTTCACAATCTGGCAAACCAGTTATTCTATCTCCAACCCCAAAGTGTGAGACCTCGTTGCAACACTCAAATCCATATCCAGCACAAACGGTAACTGGACCATTTCCAAGCAGCCCTTGTGAGCTATCTTTCATTAAAACGCCATTTTCAGCAACAATTGGCTTATGTCTAGTCAAAAGTGAAAAATCAAATTGCGTGACTTTAGAGATCTTATCAATTTCTAATGCAAACACCTCAAGCTCTATGCCACTTTGTGCAAAGGACATTAGAAAACCAGATGTACCAGGAGTTTTTGTAACAAATTGTGGAAGTTTACCCTGCGAAATAGTAATTGGATCATAAGAAAATCCTTCACAAACAGCCTCAACTATGTACTCTGAAGAAGAAATAAATCTAATCTGGTAGGCAACTAGAGTTTCACCAGAAACTATATTGCTTCCAAGCTGAGTACACTGAGAACTATACGTGCCTCTGTTTGCAGCTAAACTGAGCTCACGAAGTGAGCTTCTTATCTTACTCACACCCCAGTAGAGCAACAACTCACGAACCAAGAAAAAACCAATAAAAGTAAATACTGCAAAAAACAGGAAAGCACTGAAAATAATCCGCAATATACGCATATCGATTTCTCTAGAGTTTCTCTAGCTACATTAAAGCATATTTTGGCAATGCAAAGCAAGGTGGCGTATAGATCAAGTTTTCGTGTATATCCACTCGTCGCGAACCTTTGGTTCGAATCGACTCGTAAATACACACGAAAACTTGATCTAATAATTAAAATAACTAGAAAATGAGGGAGTAGTACCAAGAAAAGAGAGCATCACCCCAAAGCAAGCTCGTAACTGTTGCAAAAATCAAAAAAGGACCAAAAGGAATTGCAGTTTTTAATTTACCTTTTTTAAAAATAATCAAGATCACTCCAACCGCTGCACCTATTACAAATGCCAAGAACAAGCAAACCATCATTTTTTGCGCTCCAAGCAACAAAGCCAGTGGGATCACAAGTTTCACATCACCAAAGCCCATTCCTCTTCCTTTGGTAAAAAACCACAACGAAAAAAAGAACAAAAAAGAGAGCAACGCTGCAATGACTGCAAAATATAAATCATTTACCTGCATGATTCCTGATGCAACTAACGCAATTCTATAGAACACCGCAAAACCAAAAAGAGCAAATACAGGCCTATCAGGTAAAAGCATGTAGTTGAGGTCAATAATAAAAAGGTAAATTAATAACAAACCAACTGCTAACCAAAAAAATGGTTGCAATATACTCAACGGCGTTTGCGTTAACTTGAAGAAAATAAATCCACCCCAATACCACCATACAAACAGCACTCCTGTAAGAACTTCAACCATTGGGTGCAATGGTAAAATCGGTTCTTTACAATAACGACACTTTCCACGCAACAAAAGAAAAGAGAGCAGAGGGATATTGTCGTACCATGCAATAGTGTTTCGACATGTATCGCATCTAGAACGACCAGAAACCCACCCTTCGCCTTCAATCGAACGCAAAATTACCACACTCAGGAAACTACCAATTATCGCTCCAAAAATGAAGAGAAAGGTTGTAATAAGTAAAAATGAAACTGTAATCATGTAGGCATAAGTGTAACATACAAAAAGCCCCAGGCAAATTGCCTGGGGCTTTAAATTTCAACTATACAAACCTGTTATGGAAGACAAACGCAATTGCCATCGCCACCACAATCAGTCACATTATTATATGCTTCACCATCTGCTGGATAATCTGCTGGAAGTCCTGCGGTTACTCTAGCAGCAGCTTCTGCTTTGAATGCATCTGACTTTGGAGCAAAACACACATAAGTACTGTCAGATGGACCTGCACCGTGAAAGACCTTTAAATAGTTGTACCCAGAGCCAAAGATTCTTGAAAAGAATGTTACTTTAAGCTCATTTGACCCAACACAAGATGCACCATCACCAGTAGCTAATAGATCAGAAACATTACATGTGGCGTCATTATTCACGAATGCATCTGTTGCATCCCATGATGGAAGCCATGCAACATCATACACTTGGTCAATAGCACCATTCTGCCATGGATAATACCCAGCAAATGCATTGTATCTATCTATAGCACTCAGCAATTGTTCTGCGTCAGATCTTGAACCAGTATCTCTACCTCTATTGATCTGCTCAACTGGGTTAATAGCAGACAGCACTGCCACTGCCAAAATACCCAAGATTGCAATCACGATCAAAAGCTCGATCATGGTAAAACCTTTTTGCGAAAAGAATTTCATCATATTTTTTATTCCTTTTAAATTTACTTTCTTAATGTCTATAAATACTTAACTACTACTGTACAACAATTAGAACTGACTGGTCAAATTGTAAATAGGCATAATGATTGCAATAACCATAGCACCTACTCCAAGGCCAAGGACAATCATGATCATAGGCTCAATTGCCGTTGTCATGTTCTTAATTGCGTGCTCACTTTCTTGTTCAAAGTACATTGAAAGTTTCTTGAGAACCTCATCTAGTTTTCCAGTTTCTTCTCCAACACTCATCATTTGATGCAAAATTGTTGGGAAACTCTCGTAATGACTCAAAGCTCCAGATAAGGACGAACCTTTTTCAACCTGTTTGCTCACCTCAGACAAAGCTGTTCTATATACAACATTTTCCACAGAGTCAGTCACAATCGAAATTGCCTCAAGTAAAGTAATTCCTGACCCTAGAAGCAAAGCTAATGTTCTGGCAAACTCTGTTAAAATAACTTTTTTCTGTAATTCACCAAAGATAGGAATTTTTAGCTTAATCTCGTCGATCTTGTATCGTCCAAGCTCTGTTTTGTAATATTGTTTCGCGGCAAAAATTAAACCACCAATACCTGCTGCAAAAATCCACCAAAATTTGACCATTGCATCAGAAAGACCAATAAGAATCCGGGTAACAAGTGGCAACTCAGCACCAAAATCTTTATACATTTCAGTCAATTTTGGAATCACAAAGATCATCATGATAATACCAACAGCAAACATCGCAACAATAACGATAACAGGATAGATTAGAGCACCTTTTGTCTTCGCCTTAAACTCTTTTTCTTTTTCCATATTGTCTGCCAAACGTTCAAGAACGGTGTCGAGCACACCACCGGTTTCACCAGCACGAACCAACTGTATATAAAGTCTTGAAAAAACCTTTTTATGTTTTGCAATAGCATCCGCAAATGCATTTCCACCCTCAACGTCTTGTAAAATGACAGACATCATTTGGGTGACCTCTGGTTTACCATCACGAACTAAAATAGAAAGAGAACCCGCAAGTGGCAAACCTGCAGTAATCATGGTAGAAAGTTGGCGTGTAAAGTTCACCACGTCATCAAACTTCACACCGCCAAACATTTTTTTGATAAACGCAAATGAGTCCTCTGTGAGAGGGTTGAGTCGAATAACCAATAAACCACGACTAGTTAACAAAGTCGCTGCTTGTTCAATCGATCGTGACTCAACTTTACCATTGATTGTCTCGCCGAACTTGTTTTTTGCTGTGTATTTAAAAAATGCCATATTTTTACTTAGTTTTTATTCACCTAATAACCTATGTATATCATCTGTTCTAAATGCATGCTGTATCGCAGTTTCTTTAGTAATTGCACCACGTTGTACTAATTGCTGCAAGTAGGTTTCAAATAAAATCATGCCTTGATCAGCTGATGTTTGAATCACGGAATCAATTTGGTGGGTCTTTTGCTCACGAACTAAGTTTGCCATAGCTGGAGTTGCGACTAGAATCTCGAGAGCAGGAACACGACCTCCACCAATGGCTGGTAACAACCGTTGAGCCACAATAGCTTTAATTGTTGCAGCTAACTGCTGTCTCACCTGACTCTGTTGATGTGCAGGAAAGACATCAATAATACGATCAACAGTTTGAGAAGCACTCGAAG
>CAZZDG010000021.1:0-17018 GCA_964652415.1 uncultured Pseudomonadales bacterium
TCAAAGAATTCACGCTCCATATTTGTTTAATCTTTCAAATATTAAGCAAGTGTACACGGATGATCCAAATAAAAATCCAGATGCACAGCCGATCGAAAAAATGACTTGGAAAGATTTTAGAGATATGGTTGGTGATGAATGGACTCCAGGAATGAATACCCCTTTTGACCCAATTGCAGCCAAGCTTGCACAAGCAGAAGGTCAAACAGTGCTGGTTATGGAAGGTAAAAATCTTGATAATCTCACAAAAGCACTCAACGGCGAAGAATTTTTTGGCACTATTATTTGTCCAGAATAAAAATTGTTTGGTATTGAGTTATAATACTTCCAACAGAAAGTTATTATGAGTTTATCAGTTGGAATTGTTGGTCTGCCAAATGTGGGCAAATCTACTTTATTTAATGCGTTATTAAAAAGACAAGCTGCTTTGGCAGCTAATTACCCATTTGCTACTATTGACCCCAATACCGGGATCGTGCCGGTGCCTGATGCCCGGTTAGAGAAGTTGGCGCAGGCAGTTGATACAACCGTAATTAAGCCTGCAACGGTTGAGTTTGTTGATATCGCTGGGTTAGTAAAAGGTGCAAGTAAAGGTGAGGGTTTGGGCAATAAATTTTTAGCCAATATTCGCGAAACTGATTTAATTGTGCACGTTGTCCGCGGATTTACTGATGATTCTATTTTGCGCGAGGGTAGTACGGATCCTAAAAATGATCGTGAAATTATCGAGATGGAATTGTTGCTTGCAGACATGGCTACTCTGGAAAAACAAAAACAACCAAAAGCGGCAGAAAAAGAATTGCAGTTGAAATGGCAAGTTGTTGAGAAAATGCAAAAAGTTGCTACTGAAGGTAAGCTTTTAAGTACTGCTCTAGAATCAGAAGAAGACCAAAAAGTCGCAAGAGAGCTTGGGTTATTGACTGCAAAAAAGATTTTGTATGCAGTTAACGTTGATGAGGCTGTTGTTGGAAAACAAGATGAAGAAACTAAAAAATACGCTGGTTTATTTGGTGTTTCACAAGAACAAATTGTGATTATTAGTGCCAAAATTGAGTCTGAAGTTGCGGCTTTGTCTGATGAAGATGCAGCCTTGTTTTTGGCAGAGTTGGGTTTGGAAAAAAGTGGTTTAGAACGTTTGATTACCAAGGCGTTTCATTTTTTAGATTTACAAACGTATTTAACTGCAGGTGAGATCGAAGTTCGAGCTTGGACAATTAAAAAAGGCATGAAAGCTCCACAAGCTGCTGGGGTTATTCATACTGATTTTGAAAAAAAGTTTATTAAAGCAAAGGTTGTTAGTTACCAAGATTTTTTGGATTTTGGTGGATGGAAGGGTACCAAAGAAAAAGGTAGACAACGATTGGAAGGTAAAGATTACGTAATGCAATCAGATGATGTAGTTGAGTTCATGATTGGTGCGTAGATGTGTTATAATACCCCAACATATTAAGTATGTTTTGTCCATTTGCGCGCTGTGCCTAGCACAAAGCCAAATACCACCGCTCTAGGATAAAACAAGAAAGGAGCAAATCATGATGGAACTTGTCAAAGACAAGAGAGTTCGTAAATACGAACTAACTTACCTCTTACCAGGGGCTTTAACTTCCTCAGAAGTTGCAACCGCAAAAGAAGCAATCGTAAGCTTGCTTAAAAAAAATAAAGTAGCTATTCTTTCCCAAGAAGATTGGGGTAAGAAAGAATTGGCATACCCAATTAAGTATAAGAGTAAAAAACAGAATGAGGCATATTACACTCATATGGTTTTGGAAGCTGATTCATTAGACATTCCAAAATTTGAAAATGATTTATATTTAAAGCAGGAAGTTATCCGCCATCTTATTGTCATAGCAGAAGTTGTTAAGGCAAAAGCATAAGAAGGGAATGGGACTTGAGTAATATACAGTTTATGTAAGAATTGTAGTTAGAATCAGGTCTAGTAATAGTAATAAGGAAGAAAATTATGGCAAACATGTCTCTCAACAAAGTTATGTTAATTGGTAACATAACCAGAGATCCACAGCTCAAATATACACCAAAGAATAACACGGCGGTGTGTTCATTCGGAGTCGCGACCAATCGCACTTGGGTAGATTTTGAGTCAAAAGAAAAACAAGAGCAAGTTGAGTTCCATAATATTAGTGCCTGGTCAAAATTAGCAGAAATATGTGGTTCACTTTTACATAAAGGCGATAAAGTGTATCTCGAAGGTCGTCTCCAAACCAGACCATGGAAGGGTGATGATGGCGTCGAAAGAAAGACCACAGAAATAGTAGCAGAGAACTTGATTTTGTTAAAATCAGCGGCTGGATTTCCAGGACAACAGGCAGCACAACCTATAAAAGGGAAAAGTGCGAAAGCAGTTGTAAAAGATGATGCAGATAACCTTGCAGATGAAGGATTGTCAGCGGAATTTGGCGCAGAGGATGTTTCAGATGATGTTCCATTTTAGTCTTTAAAAAAAGGTAAAAAAATATGATTAAGAAAAAGAAAAAAATCAGAGTTAGAAAAGCTCCAAGATTATCACCAGATCTTACATTCTCATACAAAGATGTAGACATGCTCTCAAAGTTTATTACTGAGCAAGGTTCAATCTTTTCAAGAGAAGAGACTGGTTTATCTCAAAAACAACAAAGACAACTCGCAACTGAGATCAAACGTGCAAGACATCTCGCACTTTTGCCATTCACTCAAGTTTTGTGATTTGTTAAACAATTTTTGAATTAAGAAGGCCCGCGCCGCTCCTTTATAAAAGAGAGGAGGCGCGGGCCTCTTGCATTTTCACTCAAATTTGCTATTTCTCCGCTTCAAACTTCTCTATTATTCAGATAGAATAAACCTCTAATGAAAAACCAATTAACTGAAAAAAACACTAAGTTTGTTATTGATATGAGCTTTATTAGCAAAGTTGCTACAGTCATGTTGCTTTTGTTTGTAGGTGCGTTTTTTGAACACAAATACCAATTCTTAGAAAGATATTCAAGGGTAAATCCAAATGCAACTCAAAGTGAAGGCACACAATTCTCAAAGTTGATGAATGCAGTTGCTCCTCAAGCAGAAAAAGATGTTGATTTTGGTATTTTTTGGGAAGTCTGGAATTTGTTAGAGCGTGACTATGTCTACCCAGAAAAAATTGATGCAACTAAGATGGTTGATGGTGCAATTGGTGGGCTTGCTGCTTCACTTGAGGATCCATACACAATGTACTTACCAAAAGAAGCAAACGAAAGAAGTGCCCAAGATTTAGCTGGAGCATTTTTTGGTGTTGGTATCGAACTCGGGTATGTTGATGGATTTTTGGCAGCTGTTTCACCTTTAGAAGGGACACCAGCATTTGAGGCAGGTGTTAAGCCAGGCGACCTGATTATCAGGGTTAAAGATGAGGCAAAGGGCATAGATGAAGATAGTAGTCGCTGGCCATTAGACAAAGCGGTAGATACTATTCGTGGTCCAAAAGGCAGTCCAGTTATTTTAACGCTCGCAAGAAAGGGTGTTGATGCTCCATTTGATGTGACAATCAAACGTGGAGAGATTGTTGTGAAGTCTGTAACCTTAGAATTTGTTGAGTACTCAGGCAAAAAAGTTGCTCACCTTAAAGTTTCTCGATTTGGTGAAAGAACAAATGATGAGTGGGATACCGCAGTCGGGGAAATCTTAGCTCAAAAAGGTTCAATAAATGGAATTATTCTTGATATGCGTAATAACCCTGGTGGTTTCTTTGAAGGAGCTATAGACATGGCAAGTGAATTTATCGAAGATGGAATAGTAGTTTCCCAGAAAGATAGATTGATAGTTCAAGACTTTGAAGCTCGCGGTAAGGCCCGTTTAGCAGGGATTCCAGTAGAAGTATTAGTCAATAAAGGTAGTGCCTCAGCTTCAGAAATTGTTGCAGGTGCTTTGAGAGATCAAATTGATGCAAAATTAGTGGGAACTAAGACTTTTGGCAAAGGCACTGTTCAAGATAGAAGAGAGCTTTCAAATGGAGCAGGTATTCACATTACTATTGCCCGTTGGATGCTGCCAAAAGGTGATTGGATTCATGAAGAAGGTATCCCAGTGAACGTAGAGATTGAGGATAATATAGAAACAGAAGTTGACGAACAATTAAATAAGGCAATTGAAGTTTTGTAAGAGCTAGAGTAGTTTACTCATCTGTATCAGATTCAGAATCTTGTGAATCAACTGATTCGCCACTATAAAATTTAACCATTTCAGGGTGTAATTCTGTCAGTAATTTTTCCATGTATCCGTCCATTATGTTTGGTAAGTCAAACCAAGACTGTTTGGTACGGTGATCAGTAATTCTGTTTTGTGGGTAATTGTAGGTACGAATTTTTTCTGCACGTTGAGCTCTGCCAATCGCACTTCTTGCTACCCCAAGTTCTTTTTGTTTTTTTTCTTCTTCAAGTTCCCACAGTTGTGCGCGAAGCAAATCTAAGGCAATTTGGCGATTTTGCTCCTGTTTTTTTTCTTGTCTAGAAACAATCACAATACCAGATGGTTTGTGGGTTAAGCGAGCAGCACTACTGGTTTTGTTCACAGATTGACCACCTGCTCCACTAGAACGCATAAATTGCCACTCAATGTCTTCATCACGAATTTCGATCTCTTTGGAATGGATTTCTGGTAATACAGCAACAGAAGCAGTAGAGGTGTGAATACGGCCTTGTGCTTCGGTTGTTGGTACACGTTGTACTCGGTGCACACCGCCTTCATATTTTAACAACTCATATGCAGTGATATAGCTACTACCTTCTGGATGTAATTCTGTAAAAGAGGTTGTTTTGCCTCCAATTTTAACTATCAAGTCATCAATATAGGTAATTTTTAAATTATTCATTTCGGCAAAGCGAATATACATGCGAAGCAAATCTCCGCCCCAAAGTTTGGCCTCATCACCACCTGCACCTTGGCGAATTTCGATAATACAGTTGACTTTTTCTTCACTCACTGCGGTATCGCTACTGTCAATATTTTGTTCATACTGAATAGAGACTTCTTCAAGGGCTTTTTTTTGTTGAGTGAGAGATTCAATATCAATTGCTGCAAGCTCAGCAAAGTCAGGATCAGTGAGCAGAGCTTCTGCTTCCTGAATTTTTGTACTGATATCATCAATTTGGGCTTGATAAGGGTTAAACATACGAATTTTTTATTTTTCTTAATTATAGAGTACCACAACATTCCCCAAATTTCTCAAGGGTGAGGTGTGTTTTCATGAGTGAAAAGTTAGACAGTTTTGTTTGCGCCAACTTGTGCTTCGGCCTTAACAGTTTTTTCTGCCTTTTTCATAGCAGTTTGTTGATCGCGTAAAATATCTTGGTATGATTTTATCTCTTCTGGTTCTCCCATTTTAGATTTTTTGCTTTTTGTTGTTTGTTGAACTTCAGCAGCAGCTTGAACTTTTTTCAAGAACTTATCAACACGACCTTGTCTGTCAACGAATCTCATTTCACCAGTAAAGAATGGGTGACATTTATTGCAGATATCAACTTGGAGAGTATCTAAGATTGAACCTACAGTAAAAACGTTACCACAGCTACAAGTAACTTGTGATTGATTGTTGTAATTTGGATGTATGCCTTTTTTCATAAGAGTAGTATTGTACCACGTTTTAGGATGTATTGTAGAGGAGAAATTGTTTGTGATATGATGAAATGTAGATGTAAGAAGAATAGAAAGGAAACAGTTGAGACAATAACAATTTTTTGAGCGTGTGGCCCTATTTTTAGCAAAAAACTAAAAAGGGTGACGAGGAAGAAGGATGTTTGGTATTTTTTTTACAAGTGCCAAGCGATCGAACCAAAGAATATTAACGCATAATTGCCGATTTATTACCGCAAAGCCTGGTAGTGGCCTAGAAGGGCAGGTAAGAGTATGCAATTCTTTGAGAATCTACGGAGACCTTCTGGGCGTTTGAACGTCCAATTCAACAGATGTATTAACACCAAATAGTAATACTTGGTAAGAGAGTGCAGACTGATTTCAATTTCAAATACTAATTTTACGTTTTGGCGTGCTTTTTTTGAGGGAGCATCAGAAAAAGTTACAAAACAAAAAGGAACTATATGTGTGGTATTTATATGACTTCGCAAGCTAAAAGTATGAAGGCAGGCGAAAAAGTTTTTTCAGGACTAAAAAGAATAGAGTATAGGGGATATGATTCTTGGGGTGTTGCCGTTGTGACAGATTCTGGTTTGAAATTAAAAAAAATGATCGGAAAGTTAAGTGAATTAGGAGGCCTTGAGTTTGCCCCAGGCAGATGTGCACTAGGACATACCCGTTGGGCAACTCATGGGGGCGTAACAAAGGAAAATGCTCATCCACATTTGGCTCAGAATGGGAGCTTTGCCCTTGCACAAAACGGAGTGGTTGAAAATTTTCAGGAGCTCAAAGATCAATTACTTGATTGGGAGTACGATTTCGAGTCTCAAACAGACACTGAAGTGATTGTGGGTTTAATAGAACAGGAAATGGAAAAGAAAAAAGTTATTGAGCCAGATGCAAAAATAATCCAAACTGTATTTAGAAAACTGTCTGGGAGAAATACAATTGCAGTTTTGGCAAGATCTGGCAAAATGTTTGCGGTACGAAATGGCTCTCCATTAATTGTAGGGCGCGAGAAAAAGCCGGGTTCAATTTATTTTTCTTCAGATGTTGTATCTTTAAGCGGAGATGTGAGTGAATATGTAGTTATTAAATCTGGGCAAATGGTTGAGTTCGTTGACAAAAAGTTGCATATATTTCAAACAGAAACTCTTGCTCCAATAAAATTCACATACACCAAAATGCAACTTAATCAAACAGTGACCGATATCGAGGGATATGACTCATTCATGCTGAAAGAAATATACGAGCAAGCAAAAGTACTGCATAATGTTGTAGATAAAAAAGAAGGTGAGTTTCAAGGAGCGGCGCAAGCAATAACAAAGGCTGCAACCGTTTTTACAGTTGGTGCAGGTACAGCGAGTTTCGTTGCGGGTCACACAGCTTTTTTGTTACGCAAGCTTGGAATACAAGCACATGCAGTTGCTTCATATGAAGCTGATTCCTACAAATCACTGTGCAATAAAAAAAGTGTCTGCATTGCTTTTAGCCAAAGTGGAGAAACCGCTGATACCAACGAAGTTGTGGAATGGATGCGAGCAAAAGGTGCCACAATTATCAGTGTTGTGAATATGCCGGGGAGTACTTTGACGCAAATTTCTCACATGCCGTTTATGTTAAACGTTGGTGCTGAGTTGGCTGTTGCTTCAACCAAAGCTTTCTTCGGTCATATGGTGTGGTCAATGACAATATACTCTCTTCTGTGTAACGAAAAATATGTTGCCAATAAGAAAAATATTATAGAATTTGAACAACAATTAAATGATTGGTTTAGACAGAAAAATATTCAGCAAAAAATTCACAACTTGGCACTGAATTTAGCACAAAAACAACAGGTATTTGTGCTGGGTCGTGGTGACTTGTACTACTCAAGTTTAGAGTGTGCACTCAAATTAAAAGAGATCTCATATATTCATGCAGAAGGATTTTCTGGTGGAGAGTTAAAGCATGGAGTGATTGCATTGATTGAGCAGGGTACACCAGTTCTGTGTTTGGTTGCGGAAGATGAGAACAAAGAAAATATGCTCAACGCCATTGCACAAGTAAATGCTCGTGGCGGATATACCATTGTAGTGGCAAGCAAGGATAACGAGTTGTACAAAGAGTGGATTGAAGTGCCTGAATTGCAGATGGGCGAAGTAAGCATGATGCCACTGATGAGCATTGTGCCTTCGCAGCTACTCACTTGTTATATGGCAATGCACAAAGGGTATGATGTTGATAAACCAAGAAACTTAGCGAAGAGTGTGACGGTGAAGTAAATCTGGAATATATACGCAACACATTTTAAGTGTTTGCTTTTGCTCGTCTTTTTTTACTTCTTTTTTCAGCAATGTAGACACCCAAAAGAATCAGTACCATTGCAAAAATCTGTAATGGATGAACAGTTTCTTGTAAGAGGAGAATTCCGGCTGGAACAAAAACCAGTGGTTGTAAGTATGAGAAGAGGCTGGCCTCCGATGCTTCGATGCCATCTTGCCCTTTTATGTATGCAGTGAGTCCGATGATAGAGCCAAAGATGGCCATATATATGGAGGCCAGCCACACAGATTGATGTGTGAAGTCTGCTTGAACTGTTTGTACGAATTGGGCAAAAATTGTTGAAATATGTTCGCTACCAATTACGGTAGAAGTATTTAAGTTAGTGGTACCAATTTCAATCAAGCTCAAAAGTAGAAAGACGGCAACGCCAAAGTAAAAACTAATTCCAGTAACAAACAGCTTTGGTAAATTTTTATAGTGTTTTTTTGCGAGTACCATTGCAATTGCGTATGTCACATTTTGTAGGATAATCAAGAGGTTTCCTTCTAAAGAAAGTCCTTTCAGTGACATGCCATTTATAATGACTGGCAACATAGTTAAAACTAAAGTTCCAAAAAATGCCGTTGTAATGCCAACCCATTCATGTATTTCTTCTTTTTCTCGTAAATAAAAAATACCAGCTAGAACAACAAAGATTGGTGTCGTAGTGGTTAAAAAACTAGCTTCGATTGCAGTTGTTTTGGATAATCCAACGTAGAGTAATCCTAAGGTCAAAGCTGTGCCAAAAAACTCAACAAAAATTACTTTTTTTATTGCTTCAATTTTATTTTTTACTTTTGGCCAGTAGTACAGCAAAATTGGGATACTACAAAGAGCTGCAATAACATATCTGTACAAAAGATAGCGAAAGGGAGTAGTGAATTCTAAACTTGGTTTTACGATTATGAGCGCTAAGCCCCAAACAATGGTATTGATGAGAAGGAAAAAATAAGAGGTTAGGCGAGTACGCGTTTGTTTTGTCACAACAATAAGCGTATCACAAAAAAAACAAGTCTGGTATCATATGTGAAATGTCTGTAACTATATCATTATTAGAAAAAGCCTGTGATCAACTAGATTTGAAATATATTTCTGTTGACGAGTCGGGTGTTTTTTTGGAAATTTTTTTTAGTGGCGGGAGATCTCGGCTTTTTATTGCTAATAATTTAGGCTTGAACTCAGAAGTTGTGGAAAAAATTTGTAGAGACAAATCGTATTCACATGCTTTATTAGGTGAGTATATTAGGATGCCTCAAACTGATACTTATATTGATCCAGATCCACCAGATATTTATGCAAGTTTTAAAGCATTTGATTCTACTGATGTCGTTGTTGAAGATATTATTAAAAAATGTGGTGAAAAATCTTTGTCTGAATTTCCACTGCTTTTAAAACCTAATAGTGGTTCTATGGGAATTAATGCTTTTAAATGTAAGTCAGATTCTGATGTTGCCCGCGCAGTCAACACAATTTTCGATAAAAATTCATACAAATATGACCATGTTTTGTTGGTGCAAGAGTATATTAAAATTCAAAAGGAGTATCGTGTTTTAGTTTACAATCACACAATTCAATTTGTGTATCAGAAAGATAACACACAAACTTCAGCAGAGTTTATTGGTAATATAAGTCCTCTCCACTACGCGAATGCCAAGGCAGTATTAGTAGCTGACGCTGCATTTATACTTCAGTTGCAAGAGTTTATTGCTCCAATTTTCGATTGTATGGATTTGCAATATGCGGGGTTAGACATTGCTGTAGACCAAGTAGGGAAGATGTATTTGTTAGAAATAAACTCAAAACCAGGATTTTCATATTTTGTTAAAGATGTTGGTGAAGCAGAAGTTATTACATTGTTTAGAAAAATACTGACTGATTTTGATAACAAAAATAGTTGACTAAATCACAATACTACAAATATCAGATCTATTTAGTTTTTTTGATTTCTTCAACCGCTTGTGTAAGCGTAAGCAATTTTTGTTCACCAGTTTTCATATTTTTGAGTTGGACTTTATTTTCAGCTTGTTCTGACTCACCAATCACAATCACAAATGGAATTTTTTTCTGATCAGCAAGTTTTAGTTGCTTGCCCATTTTATCTGGAATAGGATATACCTCTGTTCTTACTTGATTTTCTCGAAGTGTTTTTGCAGTAGTTAAAGCAGTATTTACCAAAGAATCGTCAAAGAGAGTAACCAAAACTTGGCTTGTTACATTTGTGTTTTCTGGAACCAAACCTAACTCAATGATTGCTTCTACAGTGCGATCAAAGCCTATTGCAAATCCATTTGCTTTGATATCACGGCCACACAGTTCACCAATCAAACGGTCATATCTGCCACCACCGCCAACGGAGCCAACGGTATACTCAGGAATTTTTCCTTCAAAAATAATTCCGGTATAGTAATCTAAACCGCGGGCGAGGGTTGGAGTAAACACAATCGCTTCACGAGCAACACCAAGTTGTATTGCACGTTGAACAATTTCTTCAAGGTTTGCAGACATTTTTGCAGTGGTGATTTTGTTCAAGACTTCTGTGGCGTCGTTTTCGTATAAACCTTTGCCAACTAATTCTTTAACCACAGCCTCTTTACTCATTTTATCGAGTTTATCAATTGATTGAATGATTGAGAAAACGTTGACCTCTTCTGTTGCGAATGGAGAAATAGTGCTCATCAGAGTATTACGGTCATTGATAAAAAGTTGAATTGATTTTAACCCCAGATTTTGGTACACAAAGTAGTACACTGCGAGTAATTCGGCGTCAACAACTGTGCTATCACTTTCAAAAATGTCACAATCACATTGGGTGAATTCTCTAAAACGTCCCTTTTGTGGTTTGTCGGCGCGGAATACATTTTGAATTTGGTATCTTCTAAAATATTTTGGCAACTCATTTTGATACTGTGACAAAACACGACTCGTTGGAACAGTTTGGTCATATCGTAGTGCGATTTTTCTACCACCTTGGTCGTCGAAAGAGTAGACGAGTTTGTCTGCTTCATCGCCATATTTACCCATCAATAGACTAGCGTATTCTAGTGTTGGTGTTTCTAGTGGTTCGAATCCGAATAATTCGAATGTTTCTTTAATTTTTTTTGTAACATAGTCACGAGTTCTTTTTTCTTGTGGTAAAAAGTCTCGAAAACCTTTTAGTGTTTGTATATTTTGCATATTATTTATTCCTAATTTAATTTTTTAATTTTTGTAACTTCTTTTTAATTGTAGCATCTTTCGTACCTACGCCATTTTGTGCCAAAATAGCGGGTCCGAAATAAAAAAACTCCCAATAATTGGGAGTTTGATACGCTATTTTAGCCACTAAAATCAACTCCCTTATATATGAGAGTGATGATGAGTTGCTAATAAAATAGTATTCTGTAACATTCTATATGTGATTATATCATTTATTTGTTGATTTAGTTAGTATTTCACAACCAGAATCAGTAGTAAGCACAGTATTTTCGTATCTATAACCAAAATTTCCTTCAAGATAGATACCAGGTTCAATAGTAATTGCCATATTAGTTGTGATTGGGTCAGGGTTTCTCCAGCTTAATGAAGGTTGCTCATGAATATCAAGCCCAAGACCATGTCCAGTTGTATGAATAAATTTGTCGCCAAATCCCTGGTTGCCAATATGTATTCGAGCTGCGTTATCGATGTCTTTTGCAAGAACTGTTTTTTTTGCATGTTGTTGGGTGACTAACAGAGCAGACTCATATGCATCCAAGACTATTTTTTCAATTTTTTTGAATTCTTCACTTGGATTTGTGCCAAACCAAAAAGTGCGTGTCATATCGGCACAATATTTTTCAAATTTTCCGCCCATATCTATTAAAACGACCATATTTTCTTCAAGTTTTTCTTGACTTGGTTGATGGTGTGGTTTGGCGCTATTCGCGCCAAACGCTACTATAGTGGGGAAAGCAAGCTCAGCAATATTTCGCCCAGCAAATTCTTCAGAAATCATTTGCGAAATTTCTAACTCTGTAATTCCAACAGCAATTTTAGGTTGGACTGCTTGAAAAACTTCCATAGAGATTTCACACGCTTTTTTAATTGCCACAATTTCAACCATATCTTTTTTAACCATAAACTCAGAGACAAGTGCCGTAGGCATAGTTTTTGCTTCAATATTCTCAATTTCTTCCAGAACGTCAAGTTCAGCGACAAACAAAGTTTGGGGATCAAACTGTAGTTGCACAAGCTTTCTTGTTTCTGTCTCAGATTTTGCTTTATTATCATCAACAAAATTGGAAATCATTTTTTCAAAGTGTGACTGCAGGTAAGAAGGGGAAGTGCCAGATAAATAGTTTATAAAATCACCATGTTTTACAGGAGCAAAGCTTGTGTGAATCAGTGTTGCCGTAGTAGTACTACACACGAAAAAAGCTTCGCGCTCAGTATGTACTAAGAATTCAAATCCAGTGAAATAGGTGATATGACTTGGTTTTGAAAATAAATAAATGACATCTGGTTCAAGTTTTTTTTTGAGTCTAGCAATGCGCTCTTTGTAAACTACATCTGGAAACATAGCTTACTTGTCGCTTTCATTAAGCGGGGCTAGTGAACGAATTGTTGTTGCTTCAACTTTTGCTTGAGTATCATGACCAGAAACAAGTACTGTAATATCCTGCGAAAGGTCTGTTAATTTCATTTCTACACCATTTAAATCTTCAAAACTGGTTGTTTTGGTCACAAAAATTTCTTTTTCAGTTTCATCAGATCTAGGCTTGATAGTAATACTAGTTTTGGAAACTTTTGTAATAGTACCAATTTTGATGTATTGAGTTTTTGGTTGCAAACTTTCAGTGCTTACCATAATAAATGAAGGACTAAAGTCATCGTTTTTAATTCTGCCAAGAATTGTTACCCAGTTTTCTACAGCAATATCCGCAACCTTCACTTCTTTGCCATCTCTAGATATAGAAAGATTTTCGGCTAAGGGAATAATTTTCGTTCCAAGCCTATTTGAAATAGTAATAGTTTCGTCAGTAACGCGACTAACCTCTCCAAGTAGTGCAACTTTTCGGTTGAGCAAGTTGTCTATTGCACCCCTAACTTTACTGTTTGCAATATTTTCCTTAATAATTTTCTTGATGTTTTCAAATGATGCTGATTGTGTGGCGTCATCTTCTGGAATTTCTACAGTGGCTCCTACAGCAAAACAAGGTTTTATTAATGAAAAAGCTACTACATTGAGCAAAATAAGCGTTGAAATACTGATTTTTATTTTTGTATTATTCATTTGTTTTTTCCTCATCTGTTACTGTTGGTTGAGCAGAAGCGGTTGCTTGGCGTGCTTCTTCAGCTGCCTGTTCTATTTCAAGTTTTTCAAATAAATCAGAAACAACAACGAGTCGTTCTTCAACTACAGAAGAACTATTTTCATCAATAACATGTACGCGAATAATATTAACGCCTTCATCAAGGGTAACTTTTACAGTAAAATTACCAGATCCATCTGAAGTGGAGACGTAGTCGGAGTTGTTAATAAAAACCACTACAAAAGAATTGGCAATCGTTGTCCCAGTTACTGTGAGTTCTTTTTCTAGTTGAATAGTACCATCTTCTGGACTATGCAAAGCAAGAACAGTTGGAGTTGTGGTGGCTTCTGTTTCTGGGTTGGTTTGAATAAATTCTGCGGTTGGTTTTTGGGTAATAGAGCTTTTAACTCGATAAACGCCAAAAGTGATAATCAGGCCCATACTCAGACCAACAAAAACAGCTACGAGTACTTCTTTTTTCATATTTTTGGTAGGCGGTTTTGTCCATTATACAATAGATTAGCTTGAGATTTTTAGTCCATTTGCTTGTCAACCAAACCAATGATACCATACGATATATGACAATCACATACCATGGACACTCAACATTTAAGATCAAAGGGAGAACAGGAACTGTGGTAACTGATCCATTTGATGACTACATTGGTTTAGTGTTGCCAAAGATGAGTGCTGACATTGTAACAGTGAGTCACAATCATAAAGATCACAACGCAATTCAAACACTCACGGGTACAACAAGAAGGAACAACCCTTTCATTGTGACAGAACCAGGAGAGTACGAAGTCGGTGGAACTTCAGTTTTTGGTGTGCAGACACACCATGATGCAAATGGTGGTGTTGAGCGTGGTCAAAACATTGTTTTTACAACACTGATAGACGGTATTCGTGTCTGTCATTTGGGTGATTTAGGTCATGAATTAACTCCAAAACAGCTTGAAGAAATTGGTGAAGTAGATGTGTTACTATGTCCTGTTGGAGGAGTGTTTACTATTGATCCAGAACTAGCAGTCAAGACAATTCGAGCAATTGAGCCTGGAATTGTGATTCCAATGCATTACAAGACAGAGAAACATAACAAAGAAGCATTTGGTGATCTTGAAACGCTTGCTGATTTCTTAAAGGTATATGGGGTTAGTCCAACTCCTGTAGCGAAACTCGAATTAGCAAGCAAGTCTTCAATTCCTGAGGAAACTGAGCTGGTGGTTTTGAGTGAAGTATAGTACAACAGTCTTTAGAGGTAATATATGGCTCAAGATGTAATTGGAAGAATTCCGCCGCAAAATCTAGATGCTGAAAAATCGGTTCTTGGTGCTATTTTGATCGATTCAGAGGCCATTGTTACTGTTGCAGATATTTTAACCCCTGATAGTTTCTATGTTCCTGGGCATCAACATATGTATGCTGCAATGGAGACGTTGTACGAAAAACGTCAGCCAATCGATGTTGTGACACTTACCAATCAGATCAAAAAAATGAAGAAACTCACGGAAGTGGGTGGAACAACTGCAATTGCGGAGCTTTCTAATGTAGTTTCTACGGCTGCCAATGTCAAGCACTATGCCCAATTAGTATCAGAAAGCTATGTAAAACGTCGCTTGATTTCTATGTCTGCTGAGATGAATGAGTTAGCTTTTGATCCAGGCAAAGACGTAACTGATATCATGGATTTAGCTGAGCAGCGCGTGTTTGCGTTGTCTCAAACTCAGAACAAAAAAGCCTTTTTGCCAATTAAAGATACTTTGGTTGAGAGTTTTGAGCGTTTGGATGAGTTACAAAAGCACGCTGGCGAGTTGCGGGGCGTTCCAACGGGCTTTGCTGATTTAGATCGTTGTTTAGCTGGTTTTCAGAAATCTAACTTGATTATTTTAGCTGCACGCCCTGGAACCGGTAAAACAGCTTTTGCATTGAACATGGCGCAACACATGACCGTGGTTTCTAAGAAGAAAGTCGGGTTTTTTTCTCTAGAAATGAGTAGAGAAGAGTTGGTAGACCGGTTGTTAGTGTCTCAGGCAGATATTGACGCCTGGAAACTCAAGACTGGTCGGTTAGACCAACAAGATTTTTTGAAATTATCTGATGCAATGGGTGTTTTGGCTGATTCACAGATTTTTATTGATGATACGCCTGCACTGACCATTTTTGAGATGCGTACTCGTGCTCGAAGACTCAAGGCTGAATTTGATATTGATATGCTGATTGTTGACTATTTGCAGCTGGCTCATGGTCGAACTAAAGACAATCGTGTTACAGAAGTTGCTGAAATCTCTCAAGGTTTGAAAAATATAGCCCGTGAGTTGAAGGTCCCTGTCTTGGCACTTGCTCAGCTTTCTCGTGCGGTTGAGAGTAGAAGTGAAAAAACACCACAGCTTTCTGACTTAAGAGAATCAGGTTCTATTGAACAAGATGCTGATGTGGTTATGTTCTTGTATCGCAAAGATGACAATATTCGTGAAGCAGTTAATTTGAAGATCTCCAAACATCGTAATGGTGGTATGGCAGATATTGATCTCTACTTCAGAGGGGATCGTATTAAATTCTACGGCATGGAAACGCAAAGAGAAGTATAGTTTTCTTGTTAGAAAATAACAAAACAAGCCTCCGAACCTTCGGTCCGAGCGAGGCTTTTATTTATTTTTTTCTAACAAACTAAGCTCCTGGTTGATAACCGAAAAGTAAATAGACGAGTCCGCCAGACAAGACAAGGAATAGAGCTGCAAATCCAAGGTTGGACTTGAGGCTTTTCATCGACTTTTCTGAATCTGGATTATCAACACTAATAATAACAACGGTTGCAACAATAAACCAAACAACGGCGCGCGCCACAACTGACCAGATGCTATCTACTTTAAATATCGATCCAAGGATGTTTTGTAAAATATCCATACCCTTCATCATGCTACATATCTTTCAAAAATGCAAGTTTCTTGATATACTAGCAGTCTTCTGAATATGCCGAGGTGGCGGAATTGGTAGACGCGTGGGTCTCAAAAACCCATGAGGGCAACTTCGTGCGGGTTCGATTCCCGCCCTCGGCACAGATGTTTTCTTGCACAAAAAGCCTACTTCAACAGCCAAATCAAAGTAACTAAAATAATTTGTGGCACCAATCCAACTACCATATTTGGGGTAGAGTGGTGAAAATTCCCATGAAAATTATTAAATGGTTTAATAAACCACGGTTCCCATTTCAAAAAATTACGAGGAGCTTCAACTAAATCTGGAGCAATTCCAGTTAGTGCACCAATCCAAATATGTACAGAAGCAGGATTATTTGCCATAGCAGACAAACTCATATCTTGCATAAAAAACCAATAAATCAAAACAGCAGTAATTCCTAAATCAACCAACTCTAGAAGAACTGCAGTGCTTCGTTTGCGTTTCCCATGAGAAAGTCCGGTGCCAACGTCCCAATGAGGGATCCAATCGCATAAATAATGCATTCCTAGTGCAAGGGGAATATACAAAACTGGATGTGGCAGTTTGCTTGCAATAAAAGCACCGGTAAGTGAATGTGGTATCGATAACATAGTAGGGTTTAGTATACTAATGAGATAAAGCATTGTACAATGGACAAGACAGATATCAAGATATAAAGCAAGTAAAAATCAATTAAAAAGTATGTTTCCAGTTCTTTTTTCTATCGGAACTTTTCAGTTTAAAACTTTGACTCTGTTTGTGTTGCTCGCATTTTTTTTGGCAAGTTTTATTTTTTGGCGTAAAGGAAGAGAAGAGCATTATTCTGAAACTGACATTTTTGATGGGTTCTTGGTTTCTACTTTGCTCGGAGCAGTTGTAGCTCGAGCGGTTTTTATTATTTTTAATTTT
>CAZZDG010000022.1:0-16322 GCA_964652415.1 uncultured Pseudomonadales bacterium
ACACCGCCAGCGTTCATCCTGAGCCAGGATCAAACTCTCAAAAAAAGTTTGAAATTATCCCCTCTTGCGAGAAGATAATCTTTGGCTCTATATATTATTTAGATTTATTTAAAAAATTAACGGATTGTACACATAAAATATAAATATTTTATGCTGTAACATCATCAATAAATTGGGATATTACTGTACAATCCACTTAAAAATTTAAGTTGATCTAGTATTTCAGTTCTATCACCATGTTTATATCAGATATTTGTCTTTGATTTACATTTAGCTATAAATGTAAATCGTTTCTCTTAACTTGTTAATGTTCATCTTGTCTTTATGTCACATATTTGCAGCATAAAAAACACAAGAACGATAGTATAGTTCTTGTTATTTATTTTGTAAACTCCCAAGTTTTGGAAGTTTTGGAGATGAGTATCCTTATAGGGACTTTATCTTTGAAGATTCGTATTTTAGCATATACCAAGAGTATATGTCAAAGGGGTAATCAGGAAATGACCCCGCCGCCCAAGCAAACAAATTCTGCCCCCATTTGAGTAGCAATTTTTTTATAGAAAACAGCGGATTGCCCTTCAGCAATACCCTTGGTTGGTTGAGCGAGTTGTACACAATAGTCTTGGCGATTTTCAGTATTTTGATTTTTAAGTCTACATGCCAGTAATTCTCCAGTGTGACGAATTCTCACGAATACACCAAACTTTGGTTGAACATCATTCTTGTTAGCGGACACAGCAAGTTTTTCATTTTCTTCAATAATCCAGTGTATATCTCTGACTACAAATGTGTCAGTGAGGGTTTCGTGCCCAAAGCCGACAATTAATTGATTTTTTTTAGCATCTTTGCGAATTACATAGAATGGTGGAATATTATGTTTATCTATAGTAGTGCCGTCATCCATTTTGATTACTGTCTTTGCATTAATTTGAAACCCATTTCTTTGACCGATTGTATAAAACCATAAGCCATTGTGTGAGCCAATGATGTTCCCTGCGGTATCAATAACTTGTCCAGGATTTTCACCAAGTCGTTCTTTGAGAAAATTATGAACATTAATATCACCAATAAAACAAATTCCAACAGAGTCTTTTTTCATACTCACATGGAGGTTACGTTTTTCTGCTTCTACTCTTACTTCAGGCTTCAAAAGATTTTGTAGCGGAAATAGCGTGTGTTGTATTTGATTTTCGTTTAAGAGATACAAAAAGTATGTCTGATCTTTATGAGTGTCTTTAGGGATGGTAAGTTGTTGAGTGGTTGTGCTATTTTCAGTTTTTATTTCAGCAATTTTAGCGTAATGGCCTGTTGCGACAAAGTCAAAGCCTGCTTTCATTGCCCAATCATAAAACATGCCAAATTTTATTTCTTTGTTACACATTACGTCTGGGTTTGGTGTTCTACCAGCTTCATATTCTTTAAAAAAGTATTCAACTACTCTTTCACGATATTCTTTTTTGAAGTCTAAGACTTTGAAAGGAATTCCAAGCTCTAGAGCAACTTTGAGTGCATCTTTACGATCTTCTTCGCTCCTGCACCCTGGGGCACGCCAACACTCAAGGTATACTCCGGTGACGTCATATCCTTGTTCGAGCAGTAAATGTGCGCAGACTGAAGAATCAACTCCGCCGCTCATGCCGAGTGCTACTTTTTTCATAAGTCCTATATTATAGCAGATTTTGACAGCTTTTTTTGTCAAACCCAGCATTTTTTGTGCGAATAATAGAATATGTTGTCGCAGGGATGCCGATTTTTTTGGCAAGGTCTCTGGTAATGGCTCTGATATAGGTTCTCCTAGAAACTGTTGTTTCCAGTGTCAGTATTGGCAGTTTTGTAATGGAATCTTCTGTGAGTTGTGCTATTGTTTTTTTCCATTGTGCAAGTATTTCTGGTTGTCTGAAATCTCCATCAATGAGGTTAACTTTTTTAAACAGATTTTTTTCGAAAGTGTCTAAACTTATCTCTGTTATTTTTTTAAGGATAATTGAGTGAACTTCAACATCATTTATTTTTTGATCAAAAAATTGATTTACTTTTGCAAGGTCAAAACCAGATCTACCATTAACTCTTTGTGCGGAGAACATTGGTTGCACTTGCTTTTGTCTTCCTAAAAAATCTGGCAGTACTTCTGAAATTAGTTGATGTATTTTTTCAGAGTTGAGTTGTGTTTGTATGGTTTCTTGAATTAACCCCAATAAATCATGACTATCTGTTGTAAAACCAAATACAATTTCAAATTTGTACACTTTTAGATCTTGGCTATAATCTGATTTTTTTAATCTATCGTTTCCAGTGAGAATGACAACAACACCTTCAGCCATTGGGTCGAGGGTACCAGTGTGTGTGGCTTTTAGATGCTCCTGATTGCCAGTTTTCTCTGCGATTTTCTTGCCAACATATTGCGCAAGTAGATGAGTCGATTCGCCTACTTTTTTCCAAACTGGAATAATCATAATTTTATATCTATATTATAATATGGTAATCAACACTATGAAAATATTACTACTAACAACATATCAGAGCGATATTGCTAACGATAAAAACAATATAAATATTGATCCAAGTTTATATAAAATGAGTACTGGCATTATATATGATTACTTAAAAAAAAATCATGAAGTAACACTTGCATTATTTACTCAATTATCACTTACAATTTCAAAACAAGGTATAGACATAAAGTATAAATCTATCGATTTAAAATCATTTGATGTTATATTTTTTAGATCTTCAGATGACAAGGGTTTAAACATGGAGTGGTTGGCACAAATTGTTGCCAACTACTCTTTAGCAAATAAGATCAAAACTATTAATGCAAATCATTATTCCACATTTGGATGCAGGTGGAATAAGATTCAGCAAGTCGAAATTTTCAAAAAAAATAGTTTTTTAGTTCCAGATACAATGTTCGGAATTATTGAAAAATTTCAACTTCCACTCATTGCCAAACCAATATTTGGAAGTCAAGGCAAAGGTATTTATCTTGTTAGTTCAAAAGAGAAATTGAGTATGAATTCTAACGAACTCTATCAAGAACTACTGCCTAACAAGCAGGACTACAGAGTAATTGTTTTGGGAAAAAAAGTTTTAGGTGTTATGCTGAGAAAAGCTAATGCTATTTCAATTGTGAGTAACATTTCTGCTGGTGGAATAGGAACAAAATATGACTATGATCCTAAGTTGCAAGAGGTCTCACTTCGTCTTGCCCAACTTTGCAAGTTAGATTTTTGTGGAATAGATTTAATGAAGGATGTTAATGGCAACTATTCTGTGCTAGAGGTTAATAGAAACCCTGCTTTCCAAGGTTTTCAAAAAGCGACTGGTGTTGAAGTAGCAGTAGAAATTGAAAAATATTTATCTACACTTTGAGAGTAAGTATTCAATCATCTTTTCAGGGATATTTATTCCTGTTGTTTTCATAAATCCTGCGAATTGTGGTGATCTATTTACTTCCATGACTTTCACTCTTTCATTTTCTTCTAGAATTAGGTCAACACCTGCTATTTCATACTGTAGAGCGCTTGCAGCATTAAGTGCCAGTTCTCTTTCGTTATCAGAGAGTTGATAAAGTTTTGCAGTACCTCCCAGTGAGATATTATTTTTGAATTCTTCAGTACTGCTACTCGATCTTTTGATTGCGCCAATAACGTTTGTTCCTATTACAAAAACTCTAATGTCTCCATCATTTTGTATATATTTTTGCAAAAGAAGGAAATTTTTTTGTGTTGAATCAAATATGTTTCTAATTTCTTCTAGTGAGTTACATAAAAAAACTCCCGATCCTTGAGAGCCGTCGGTTGTTTTGACTATGATGGGAAAATGCAGTTTTTCGGAAATATTCTTAAGTTCTTTTTTTGAAACAAATTGCGTCTCAATGATTGGTATATGAAATTTTGACAACCTCATATATTCAAAGCTTTTTCTATCTATCCATGGTTTTGAATGTTCAAATACTGAATCAATTACTGGAATTGAGTTAGAAAAACAGTACTCTGATATAAGGGTTTCTATTTCTGTATACATTCCTACTGATCTAAAAAATACTAAATCAAATTGTGACAAATCATATTCGTGAATTGAAATCTGTGAGCGATTATTTAAGAAAGAAATAGTAACATCTTCGTACGATGCTATGGTTAGTTGAATACTATTTTTCTTTGCAGCAGCAGTAAAAATTTCTTCATGTTCATACGGAAATTGTTTCACTAAAAAAAGTATTTTTTTCATATTATTATCATTATTATAATTCGTTAACTTCTCCTATTTTTTTAATTTCTTGTGAGTAATTTTCTGGATTTATTGTAAAAAAACTTGGAAGTATTGGGGTGAATTTTGGATTTAATTCAACAGCTTTTGCAGCATCTTCAAGTGCGAGTTTTCCAAAATATAAATTTGTAATATTAAAATTGTTTTTTTCTAACCATTTATAGACGTCTACCATGCCTTCAAAATACACTAAGTCTTTGGTGTAACCACCTGGTTTCCTGGTATCCTCTAAACCTCTTTTTTGTCGAAGTGTTACCATCCATCGGCGTTCTAGATCATCAATATATTGTTTTAGAAAATTCCAAGTTTCTGCAAAAGAGCTAGTTTGTGCTTTTGCCACAGCAACATATCTAATTGCAGAGATAAAAGCAGATTTATTTGTATGTGGAATCATTGCATGCAAAGTTGCTAATCCCTCTTCTGTTTTTAAGTAGTCTGTAAAACCGAATTTTTTCTTTTTTTTATACCAAGGTTGTTCTTCATAATTAAGTCTTCTTAATGCATGTGTGCCAACTTCGTGATACAGCATTCCCAGCAATCCTTCTTTTCTAAAATCAGCAGGAAGACGAAGCTTTATAAGGTCTGAAGTTATTGTTGCCCTAGAAATATACGAAGATGACCAACTTGTTTTAAATCTTTTTTCTAGCTTATGCATTTGTAAAAAAGTATGAATGGTTTTTTCAACATCTTTTTGAGTAACAATTGATCCTTCCATCAAAAATAAGTCAGATTCAGTCCTTCCAGCATAAGCTTTTTGTAAGATATTTCTTGCAATCTGTAAGTATTTTTCTGATGATTTTCCACATTCGTTGAGTTTTTTTTGATCAACTTCTTCGGAATAAATAAACTGAGGATTGTATGTTTGATCAGCAAAAAATTTTGCTTTTTCTTCATTAAGATTGATTGGAATTAGTGAGGATAAAAAAGACATATTGGTTATTCTGCTTCATCATCGCCAACAAGAAATCCTTGTAAATCTTTGCGACCAAGCTCAACTTTATGTTTTGATTTGTTCAATTTTTTAACAACAATCATTGCTGTTGTAATTTTTCTTTCTCTGATTTTCATTTTAATTTCAATAACTGGAACTTTACCTTCAACTAATTCTTGTTGTCTCCATAATAGGTCATCGATATCAAATAAACCTAAGTCATGTGCATATTGCTCACTAATTGCGCTTCTATACCTGCCAGTGTTTACGAGTGTTTCTGTTTCATGCTCTTTTTTGTCTTCGTCGTAAATCAGAATAGTGGGTTGAGTTGAAATAACTTGTAAACCGGTGTCAATTTTCATTTCGTCAGCAAATGTATGTGCAAAAAGTGCCTGTGAGACTTTTACACCATGTTTAGGGCTAGTAATTTCTAGTCCCTCTACTCTTTCAATTCTTCTTTTTAATCCTGCTCTGTTGCAGATCTGAATAGAAAGTCCTGGATAACCATTAAGCTCTACAATCATAGGACCTTTTTCAGGATGAATGAAAATATCTGCTCCCATAAATTTGTATCCAGCAACATTTGCAGCTCTTACAGCTGTTTCTAGCACTTTATTCCAGTGAGGGATTTTGATGCCAGATACTTTTTTTTTCGTGCCAGGAAAATGAGTGATCCGCTCTTTTTTCCCCTTAACGCCATATGTGGTGAAGCCTGTTGCCATGTCTATTCCTAGTCCTATTGCGCCTTGATCTAAGTTGGCTTTCCCTTCAGATTCTTTGGTTGGAATACGCGCCATTGCCATAATTGGGACAGAATTAAAAACGATGACACGAACATCTGGTGTTCCCTTATATGAGTACTTGCTTAAATCTGGGTGTGCTGGGATCATTTCTTCTATAATTGCTCTGTGTGTGCTGCCCCAGGTACTAAATTCACCATCGAGAATGTTATTTATATGAAGATATAAATCATCTTCTGTAATGGTTAATCCAGTTGACAGCTTCCATTGTGGTTTATGAGCGAGTTTTTTAGTAACGACCCAAATACCTTTTCCAGCGCTTCCACTTGCAGGTTTTACAACAAAAGGTACGGGAATAGTGTCCCAATTGATGGCGTCCAAATCTTGTAGTGTTGAAAAAACATGGTAAATCTGCGCGGTTGGAATATTATTTTCAACGAGTAGTTCTTTTGTTTTTAATTTAGAAAATCCATAACTTTTAGCGGAGTATGGGTTTAATTTTGTATATTGGTACCTGGCATTCATGCCAAGAATGTGAGATGGTTTTACTGACATGGACTTATTCTTCCTCTTCAATTAAGGATCTAAATCTGAGTCTCTCACTGAGTCTCAAGCCTATGAACTTGCCTATTAAAATATTTATGAATCCTGAGAAGAAAATAAGTAGTTCAGGTTCTGAAAGTGCAAATTGTTGGAGGGGTTCCCATTTCAGTAAAAAACCAGAAACAACAGCTAAGCCAATAGTTTCAATGGTAAGTGCTAATGCTTCTGATTGTTTTGTTTTCGCTTGTGCATCTAAAAAGTTTTCAGCTAAAAGGATGAGAATTAAGATTGGAAAAATGTTCACACTCAGAAGAGTTGTTAGCTTTACATACGGGGCTAAGATCAAGGTCGCAAAAATACCGATTGAAACAATCCAGAGCATGAGTGCGGTACGAGGTAGGTATGATAGTCTCGCAATTCTTAAGAATTTTTTGGCGACGATTGCCAGGAACGCAATAACAAAGAAAATCAACAAACCTTCAATCACACCTGTAGAAACCAGCGCCACAGAAAGTACTGCAGGAATGTAGATTCCAAAACCTCTTAAACCAATAATGTGCCTTGAAGCTGCAATAAATGATGCAATAAGTGGAAATAATAAGAGTAAAACAAGAACGTTAACTGGCAAACCATTTGAAACAGATTGTCTGATAGCATGTTGCAAAAAGTTATTCCAGTTGAGTTTTGCAGGCGGATTTTCGTCTAGATATGCTTCAAGTCTACTCTTTTGTTTACCACCAGTTTCGGTAATATCTTGATCTTTTTTTTCTTGGATTTTCTCTACAATTTCTGCAGAAGGTGATGCGAGTTTTGAAGAATCTGTTGCTAATGCTTCTGTTGTTGCGGTGAGTTCTATATTTGTGAGAATGTCAGCATTTTCAAGTGTTACTGCAGCTACGTTTTGCGGTTGTCCTATGAGTGCAAAAAAACTCAATAACATAAAAAATACTATAGCTAGCAGGTGACTCATTTTCATGACCATATTATATCCTAAATCAAAGAATTTTGCTGATGGTAGAGTGGATAAAGCCAAGAAGCACCGAGACAAAGACCAGTGACCAAAATTGTGAGAGGTGTGTACCAAATACAACCATTTCTTGAATATGGAATCCTGGCACAAGGTATGTAGCTAACCAAAGTAGAAAAATACTAATAAACCCTGAAAAAAGTCCAAGAGTGATGATATTGATTGGTAGAAATAATAATTTGAGTACTGGGCGGACCAGTGAGTACAATATGGTGAGCACAATACTGGCAATGATGAGCGTGATTAAACTCGAAAAACCAACTGTTGGAAGTGCCCAAGATAGTATTCCAAGTGAGAATGCGGTGATTAAAATTGCTCGTATCATGAGATGAGTATAGAAAGAATAGGGCGAAAAGTCAAGAAAATATTGGTGGTCCTAAAGTTACTCAAACATTTTTTCTAATCTTTTCTTTTTATGTTGTTTCTGAGCGAATCGGTGAGATTCATCTCTAATCTGTTGGATCAGTTTTAAAGTTGGATGTGATTGGTCTAAAGTAACTAAATGGTATTTAAGTTTGCCTGAATCTTTATATGGCAATACCAATCTGTCAGGATTTTTTGCAATGCCAATAACTGGCACATACCACTCCCAAACTTTGAGAACTGATTTTACTTGGCCTTTGCCTCCGTCAATAAGAACTAAGTTTGGTGTTCCCCACTCTGGGTGGTTCTGTCTTCTGGTGAGCGCTTCTGCGAGCATATGAAAATCATTTGGTGTGTTTAAGGTTTTAATATTAAAAATACGGTATTCGTCTGTATCTGGTTTGCCATCAACAAAAGTCACCATAGAAACCGCAGGGTTAGTTCCTTGAATATTACTGACATCAAAGCCTTCAATTCTGGTGAGTGGAAATTGTTTTGGTAGTCCTAAATATTGCGACAGAATTTTTTGTAAATAAATAATACCATCCTCACTTATTTTTTCTTTCAGTCCAGCCGTGGTAAGTTCTGGTTTGAGTTTATGTTGTTTACTGGTTACTTCTGCAATGATTTTAAGTTGGTCACGTACGATTGCAGCTTCTTCGTAACTTTGGCTTTCAATTGAAGTTGTCATTTTTTCTTGCAAAATTCTAGTAACAGTTTTTTTCTTACCTTTTAAAAATAAAATCAAGTTTTGGATATTTTCGCTATATTTTTCTGGAGAAATTTCCCCGATACAAGCTCCTGGACATAAATCAATATGGTAGTAAAAACATGGTTGACTACCACTAGTTCTTCTATCTTCGTGCACTAATTTTTTGTTACACCATGGGAAAATTTTTCGGGCAATATTCAATACTTCGTTGGTTTTATAAGCACTTGGGAACGGTCCTAAAATTGTGCCAGAATTTGTGCGTTTTTGCAATTCTTTTTTCCTCACTTTTAAAACTCTGGAGAATTGCTCATTTGTGATTTCAATATATAACGGGCTTTTATCATCTTTGAGTAACGTATTGTATTCTGGTTGGTAAGTTCTGATTAGTTCAGCTTCAACTAACAATGCCTGCAACTCACTCTCAAGAATTTTAAATTTTACCTCAACTGCCTGAGAGACCATCTGTCTGATTTTGTTTGAAAGTTGTGGAAATCGTGTGTAAGAACTAACTCGGTTTTTGAGTCTCTTGGCTTTTCCGACGTATATAACTTGTGAGTTTTGGTCGATAAACCAATATACTCCCGGTGATAAGGGTAATGATGACAAGACCGACTCCCAAGTAAATGTATGTTTCTTGTTTTTGGAGGGCGGTAACGAGCTGAGGTCCGCTGATGATGTATTGTTGTGTTGGTTCATAGAGTGGTTGCCCAGTATTCTGCCATAAGTAATTGAGTGTGATTTCGCTTTTTTTAGGAACTGACAAACCTTTCGTAAAGAATGTTACGTCAAAGCTTCTTGTTTGGAATGGCAAGAGTGCTTGTATTATACTATCTTCTCCAAATGCAACTTCAATAGAAGGATCTTGTGACACGATCTGTGGTCGTATATCATACCAGGCTTGTCCTGTGTCATTAGTAATAGAAATGGTAAACATACCGGGGATGGGAATAAAAAAGAATTTTTTCTGTTCCATTTTTGTTGTGATTGCTGCACCAATTTTTGGAAATGGTTCTTGGCTAATGCTTACTTCAACATCTTTTGTTTCTTTTTGTGTGACTAATTTATAGCTACCTGCTGGATTTGGTAATGTACTAGAATTACCGTTAATTGAAAAGACGATGTGGTTGAGATCAAACAAGTTAAAATAATCTACTCCACCAGTAGTGCTACCCCAAGTTGGATCTATTTGAATCCAAGCATTTTTTTGTTGATCAAAGTATTCTGGCCAAGCATGTAAAATATCTCCCCCAAAACTTGCCGGTCGTAATGTTGTGTTTTGTGAATATGCATACCCAACTAACCGTCTTGCTGGAATCTTTGCCGCTCTGGCAATTGCAATAAAAGTATCGGCGAATTCTTGACAGACAGCATCTGTACGATTTTCATTTTTAAAGGCTGAAACTGCTCCAAATCGGGTAAATGCTTCTAAAGTTATTTCTCGTTTAGAATACGTTAAGCTATCTAGAATGTGATTATAGATGGATTCTGCACTTGAGAATTCTTCAGCTTTTTGTTGTATTAATTGAGCATCACTTTCCCAATACTTATCACTATTTGTATGGCTTTTTTGAACAGGAATAATTGGAATTTCATCATTTGGTTCTAGGGTTATTTTTGCTTGTGCTGTTAGGTGTACAACTGTCACGGATGAAGCTGGAATTCGGTATGATGCGATCCAATTTCCGTCTGGATCCTGTTTCATATCGTCTGGCAGTGGATCGAGTGAATGATAGTGAAGTTTTTGGTGTTTTGTATCTGGTGGCAAGGCAATTTGAGCAATTCCAGGATTACTTGAAGGGTTTTCAAGGTTGTATCGTAATGTCATTTGGTAGTTTTGCTCTGTGCCATATATCGCTGAGATTGATTTGCTAAAAGTATTGCCATCGGTAAGTTCGAGTACTGTTTTTACTTCTGTTTGGATAAACTCAGTAGAAACAGGGGTAGGTGTCACCCTCACAGGAAGTGAAAAGAAGACAGGGGTAAATAAAATGATACGATTTGAAGTGAAGTTGTTTTCTGCACCTAAAGCAGGGATATGTACTTCAAGGACATTGCCGGCAACTGTGGCAAGGTCAGGATTTTGGTACTCAATGGAAAAATCACGAACTTTGCCTTGACCAACGACATCATCATCAAAAGTAATGCCGATACTCGTGCCATTTTCGTTACGAACAATGTTTGGGGTGATTTCTTTTGAATTGGAGGTGACGGTAATATTTTGTAGTCCAATATAGTTACTTCTCATTGCGTATTGTTTGAGGTAAATGGTTGGAGTTTTATTTGTAATTTTAAAGTGATGCGAAACTTGTGTGCTCCCTTCTCTAGATACTCTATAGGTAGTTTCTACAGCAATTGTAAAATTTTCTTGTGTAGCTTCTTCCTGTGCAAAAATTATTGAAGTTGCAGAACTATGCCAGCAAACAAGCAAAAAAAACAAACTAAAAAATAGTTGTTTGAATTTATACATAGTTTTATTGTAACTGCTTTGTGAGTGAATTTGGAGTGAAAATTATTTTTCAGAAGCTAGTAATTCTTCTTTAAGATATTTTCCTGTTTCAGAATTTGGATTGTTGCAGATATTTGCGACAGTTCCTTGAGCAATAATTTCACCACCGTTTTCTCCACCTTCTGGTCCTAAATCGATAATCCAGTCAGCATTTTTGATAATGTCTAAATTATGCTCGATCAAAATAACGGAGTTATTTTGTTTTACTAATTGATCTAATACTTGGAGCAGTTTTTGTACATCTTCAAAGTGTAAACCAGTTGTTGGTTCGTCTAATAAATATAAAACGTGATCTAAAGTTCTGGTCGAAAGTTCTTTTGCCAACTTCACTCTTTGTGCTTCTCCACCACTGAGTGTAGGCGCAGGTTGGCCGAGTTTTATATAACCAAGCCCGACTTCTTGCAACGTTTTGACTTTTTTATATATTGAGGATTGGCTTTTGAAAAAGTCTGCAGCGTCATCAATTGTCATATCCAAAACTTCAGCAATATTTTTTTCTTTGTAGCGAACTTCCAATGTTTCTTCGTTATATCGTTTGCCATTACAAACATCACAAGTCACGTAAACATCTGGTAGAAATTGCATTTCAATTTTAATTTGTCCATCACCTTGGCAAGCCTCGCATCTACCACCCTTAACGTTAAAACTAAATCTGCCGGATTTATATCCACGCATTTGAGCATCTTTAGTGTTTGCAAAAATAGTTCTAATAATGTCAAATATTTTTGTATAGGTAGCAGGATTAGATCTTGGCGTTTTTCCAATAGGACTTTGGTCAATTAAAGTAATTCTTTTTACTTCTTCAGGAATGATGATCGATTCGATTTCACCTATCATACGTTTGGTTACTTTTCCCAAATGCTTTGCAACGTGGGTGTAAAGGGTGTCGTGTAGCAAAGTTGATTTTCCTGAGCCAGAAATACCGGTAATGCAAACTAATTTACCTAATGGAAATTCAACATCAACATTTTTTAAATTGTGATGAGATGCGCCAGTGACTTTGATGCTAGAGTGTTTGATAACTACATCTTCACTTACAACTGTTCTTTCAGTTGTAGCTTTTTTGCGAGTGATATTCTTTTTTCTTGCTAAATATTTGCCGGTAAGAGATTTTGGATTATCCATAATTTCTTGTGGAGTTCCCATTGCAACAATTTCACCACCGTGTACACCAGCTTTTGGTCCAATATCTAAGACAAAATCAGCTGCTAACATGACATCACGATCATGTTCAACGACAATCACAGTGTTACCTTTTTCTTGGAGGTTTTTGAGAGTATCAATGAGTTGATGGTTGTCTCTTTGGTGCAAACCTATTGTAGGCTCATCTAAAATGTACAGAACACCGGTGAGGCCTGTACCAATTTGTGAGGCCAAACGAATTCTCTGTGCTTCTCCACCTGCTAAGCTTGAAGCTTCTCTATTGAGTGTTAAATAATTTAAACCAACAGAATTTAAGAATCCTAAACGAATGATAATTTCTTTTAAAATTGATTCTGCGATAAAGGTTTCTTTTTTGGTAATTGTGGTTTCGTTATTTTTAAGGGCTGTACTCCAATCTAGCGTTTTTTTGATTGAAAGTTTAGTAATTTCTGCAATATTCTTGCCATCAATATGAATGCTCAAAGCTTCTTTTTTGAGACGATTGCCGGTACAAACAGGGCAAATTTGTTTGTGCATGTACTGGCCAATTTCTTTGCGAATAAACTCTGAGTCGGTTTCGTGATATCTGCGTTCCAGATTTTTAATAAAGCCTTCAAATTGTTCGTGGATAATGGTTTCTTTGCCGAAACGGTTTTCGCCCTCTACTCTATATACCAGGTCACTGCCATATAAAAGCAAGTTTTTGGTTGCTTCGTCCATTTCTTCGTAGAGAGTTTTTCTAAAATCAAATCCTGCGGTTTCAACAACCTTATGCACCAATCTTGACCACCAAGTGTCGCTACTCATCATGCGAGCAAAAGGAATAATTGCGCCTTCGCTTAAAGTTAAGCTCGGCGCTACGATTTTCTCAATATCAATTTTTTGCAAAGTGCCCAAACCATTACAAGTTTCACAAGCTCCCTGTGGAGAGTTGAAAGAAAATAATCTTGGTTCAATCTCTGAGATAGAAATACCACAGTCGCTACAAGCTCTTTTTTCACTAAAGAGTTTGCTGGTGAGGTTGGTAGGATTTTCGGGAAACTCTAAAGAATCGTCTTCAATAAAACTGGCAATGACGAGTCCGTCTGCAAGTTTGAGTGATTCTTCAACTGAAGTTGCAATTCTACTGCGTAGAGTTTTTCTTTCTTCAGCATTTCGTAGTTGTTGTTTTGAAGCAACAACACGGTCAATGATAACATTTACATCATGTTTATTAGTTTTGATCAGAGTTAAATCTTCATCAAATGAGTACATGCGGTTATCAATTTGTGCCCGCAAGTAGCCTTTTTTGCGTAAAGTCTCAAAAAGTCCAGAAAACTCACCCTTTTTTTGTCTGACAACTGGTGAGAGCAACAACATGCGCACGGCAATACTGCTACTGCGTAACTCAATTTCTTCTAAAATTTGATTGACAATTTGGTCAACAGATTGGGTGGCAATTTCTTTGCCACAGTTGGGACAGTGTGGTCGGCCGATTCTGGCAAACAACAATCTAAAATAATCGTAGATTTCGGTAATAGTTCCTACAGTTGATCGAGGATTGTGTGAAGTTGTCTTCTGGTCAATTGAAATTGCAGGTGAGAGACCATCAATTTGGTCAACCTCTGGTTTGTGCATTACGCCCAAAAACTGACGGGCATATGAACTAAGTGATTCAACATAGCGTCTCTGCCCTTCTGCATAGAGCGTGTCAAATGCAAGTGAGCTTTTGCCACTGCCAGAAAGTCCGGTAAAAACAATCAACTTATTTTTTGGGATCTCAACAGAGATATTTTTTAAGTTATGTTCGCGGGCGCCAGTGATTTTAATAGTATCTTGCGTGGTCATAAGTAAGAGTAGGTATTATACCTTAAAATCAGGTAAATTAGGAGGGTTGGTTTGAAAATAGACCAGTTATCTTACTTTTCAGGTTTTCCAAGCTATAGATGTTTGGAATGGAAAGAAAATCAACGGGATATTGTTGTACGGCAGAATAAAAGTCATCATGAAGAAAAAATCTTTCGAACGCTTGTTCTGGACAGAAAAAAGATTCAAAAACTGTTGCGTTTTTACTAAGTTTGGGACGTTGACTATTTCTTTTTTTCTTTCATTTATAGGGCTATAAATGTATACAAATAATGAACTTTTCTTTACATCCTCTGGTAAATGAGAAAAAAGATATTTATAAGTGAAATCAACGATCTCAAAAGTGTCTAGTCCACGAGAAAGTTCTATGATTTTATTTTTTTTGGAAGCCTGAACTTTTTTTAGGAGCTGTTCAATGGAAAAATAGACTGGTTGTGAGTCGGTTAAAACAAAGCTATCAGGAGTTGGTTTGGTATGGTGTTCTTGTTTAGTATCTTTTTTTATGAATTCAATTATTTCAACCGAATCGTTCAGAAATTCAATATTTTTAAACTCTTTATTAATATGTCGAAGAACAGTAGTCTTTCCTGATGCTGCTAATCCACAAAACCAAATATTTTTATATGAAGAGAACATATTTATTGTCCCAAATACTGACCACCTGTTGCATTAATTACAGAGCCAGTGAGATAACCTGATTGGCTATCATCGGCCAAAAAACCGACAATAGAAGCGATCTCTTGTGGTTTTGCAATTCTGCCAATTGGTGTGTTTTCGACAATTTTTTTTCTGGTTTCCTCATCCCAATCTGCTGTCATTGGCGTATCCATGGCACCAGGATAAATAGCGTTACAACGAATGTTTGGTCCAGATTGCATGGCAATTGATTTTGTAAGTCCTATAATACCAGCTTTTGAAGCTGCATAACCAGGTTTTTTTGCGCCAACGATACCGACCATAGATGAAATATTGATAATTGAGCCTGCGGTGTTATTTTTTTTATTATTTTGAGCAAACGCCTGACACAAAATAAAAGGAGCGGTGAGATTCACATTCATCATTAAATTCCACTGTTGAAGTGTAGAATCCATAAGTTTGCCACCCAAGCTTATGCCTGCATTATTGACAAGAACAGTCCAATTTTTGTCTGTTACAATTTGTCCTAGGGCTTCGATAATTGTTTCTGGTTTGGAAAAATCAACGCCACCTATTATTGTTTTTAAGTTTGTCCCAATATCTGCCAACTCTTTTTTCAATTTTTGGGTTTCTAGTAAATCAACAGCAACGATTTCAAATCCTTTTTGTGCTAGTGTTTTACAAATTTCTTTTCCAAGACCTCCGCTGGCTCCAGTTACAAGTGCTAAGTTCATGAGTATCTTCCTTTATATGCCATATCTACCATTTTCATAATCTTCATGTTGTGAGAAATGTTTTGTGACCAGATAGATTTATCATTTAATAAGAATTGTTCTAATGCTGCAACAACTGCGTTAAGACAATCATCTTCAAGGGCAAAATGGTCTAATTCTATCCCAAAGGTATCATAAATTGTTACATCTTTTTTAGTTACAAACATTATACCTTTTGTACCTCTTATTTCAATTGATTCTTCTTTTGGTCCACTTAGGACTGCTAGCTGGAATATCCCATGAACTCCGATAGGATGCCAGTTATTTAGACTAACAGCATCTTCTACTTCATAGGTATATTCTGGTTTTGCTATATTTGAAAAATGCATATTTGTTTGACTAATTTCACCAAAATATCTTAAGATGACATCAAGTAGATGGTAGCCCATGTCAATGAGTGCTCCACCTCCAGCCGCTTGTGCATTACTTCTCCATCCTTCGTATAAGTTGCCATGGGGGATAAAGTGTCTAGCGCTGTACATATAAGGTGTGCCAATTACTCCATCTTGGAGTAATTGTAATCCCATTGAGTATGAAGGATAAAATTGTCTTTTTGTCACTGTATATATTTGGACATTTTCTTTCATTGCCAATGAGCTCATTTTCTTTGCTTCTTCTAGATTTAAGGCAAATGGTTTCTCTTTAAAAACAGGGATGTTATGAGCAATAGCAAGTTTAGTTATGTCAGAGTATAAAAAATGTGGAACTGAGAGTATGACGCCGTCTAATGTAAATTCATTGTTACTCGTAATTTTGGCAAACAGCTCTTTATAATCGTTAAAAACAGTAATATTTTCTTGGTTAGGAAGTAATTTTTTTGTAAGTTCAATGAATTCA
>CAZZDG010000023.1:0-15021 GCA_964652415.1 uncultured Pseudomonadales bacterium
GGATTGATTTACCAAGCTTTTTTTGAAAAAAGGTGACCGTTTTGGAACGGTCTCGGAAAATTACTGATCCCGAACTAGGATTCGAACCTAGGATAACAGAGTCAGAATCTGTTGTGATGCCACTTCACTATTCGGGAACCATAAGGTACAGGTGATTATAAATCAAAACCAATAAATTGTTAAGCCAAGAAGCCCACACATAAATAGGTAAGGTATATGTAAGAATCACGTCATACAATGCCCACTATTACTATATGTTAGAATAGCCCAATTTATGAAACATATTCTTATTGTAGAGAATGATAAAAAGTTAGCAAAAACACTTACATTTCACCTACAGAGTAAACAGTTCTTTTGCGTCACCTGCGATACCGTGAAAGCTGCAATTACTGAACTCGAAAACTTCTCTTACGACTTGGTATTATTAGACCGAATATTAAATGATGGAGATGGTATCGAAGTAGCTCAATTTCTTTCCGAATTCTCATATCAAACAAAAATTCTAGTACTTTCAGAACTTTCACAAACAAATGAGCGTATTGCAGGTTTAGAAAAAGGGGCAGATGAATACCTCCCAAAACCATTTTCGCTTACAGAACTTACTCTAAAAATTAACAAATTACTCAATACCCAGAAAATCAAAACTCGAGAAGAGCTAGCGTTAGGTAAATTACTCGTTCATCCCGAATCAGGTGAGCTAATTATCAATGGCAAAACCCATCAAATTAGAAAAAAAGAAATTCAGCTTTTGACCTGTTTAATTCGCCATAAGAATCAAGTAGTTAGTAGAGATAGAATCATTGACATCGTTTGGTCAGGAAACTATGATGTGCCAACCCAATCAACTCTAGATGTATACGTACGAAGACTGAGAATTACACTCGGGAAATATAAAGACTATATTAAGACCGTAAGAGGCTTTGGTTACATGGCTCTGGAATAGGAATAGCAACTTGCACATGAGTGCCAACTCCGTATCCGCTAATAATTTTTAAAACACCTTTAAATTCATCTTCAATTGTTTTCTTCACAAATGCTAACCCTAAACCCAACCCATTTTCTTTATAACTCACCCCTTTCACTAAAGCTAACCTCTGACCGAGCTGAGTCATTCCCTTTGCAAAATCAACTACACCTAGAAACACTTGCCCTTTAATTATTCTCACAGACAAACTAATATGCACTAATTTTTTATCTTGATATGCCTCATATGCGTTGTTCAGCAAACAAATAATTATTTCTTGAAAATATAACTTACTTCCGAAAAGTTTGAGCCGCTTTGGTAAAAAATTTGAATAATAAACTGAACAACCTGTTTTACTTTTAAAAAGAAAAACAGCTTCATTTATCGCATCACGAACATTAAATTTTTGCTCCAACTCGTTCGTTTTAGTAACTGTTGTAATTAATTTTGTAAGATGTGTAACTGCTTCTTTCGCAATACTTATAGTTTCAACTTTTTCTTTATGATGCAGCTCTTTCTCTAAATTTTCCAAAGTACAGTTTAGAATTGTGAGTGGAGTCATACATGCGTGACGAAACACAAAGTTATTTTGCAACCGCATCAGATCACTTGTTTTTTCCTGAACAAAAAATAATTTATTGACTTTTATTATTGAGTCTGCAAAAGAAAACTGATTTATATAAAATAAAATCTGTTTAAACATTTTATACCAAATATGTTTTGGGCAAGCCCCTATTATATGTATTAGGTATGCATATGTAAATAGGGCAATTTGAGCATAATAATGCTATATCGCTCTTAATTCTAGATTCTACTGAATTATAAGTGTTTCAAAAACTTCAGTAATGTCCCACACTTGCAAACAAGGAGCATTAAATGGTCTACAATATTCTTTCAATAAATATTTTTTATCAATATTCAAATGCATTCTATGCGAATTTATGACTAACCATTTTTTCTCAAAGGAATCAGCTCTCTGAGCAAAACTCTGTGTTATTCCACCTACGGGAAAGCCAACACCATCAATATAGATATTGGAAACATCTTTTCTATGAAAGTACAAATTGAGTCCATCAGGAAGCGATCCAAAAGATCCTTCTGTTGCAACTGCCAATGTCGTATGCTTTGCTTCATTTTTAATTAATTGAGAAACTTCATACAGCCCATGACCTGAAGACCATTCAGTTAAATACTGGACTACATCAGATTGCACCAATGGCAACTGAGTATGATTAGTCATTGATATAACCATAAATGTTCCTGAGTTTGCAATTGAATTTGAAATCAAAAGTACTAAGGCACCACTCACTAAAAAAGTGTGCCAAAGTTTTGTTCCAAATTGTTTACTAAATACAAACAAATCTTCAATGGCAAACACACTTGCCAAAGTAAAATAAATTGTGGCTGGAAATAAGTATCGAGTATATACAACTTTACCTAATAACCCAATCGGAAAAATAAATAAAACTCCTGACCAAAAAAATATATGTACTAATGATTTATTTTGCCTTGAAAAAAGTCCAATCAATAACAAAAAAAACAATGTTGGCGTCATATAAAAAGCAAAATAGCCCACATATACTGGCAAACTTGGCAACGTTTCTTTCCATTTTCCTGAAAGTACTTCTCCAAAAGGAAGTAAAAAATCACTCCCTCTACCAAATAGCTGTGAAAAAGAAGGAACAAATTTTAGCGTTGCGAATAATCCAATTCCTATACCCAAAATAATAACAACTTTACAAACTGCTAAAAACAAATTTTGAAATGTTCTTTTTTCTATAAGTAACGTGAGTAAGAAAAAACTCGGTGCAAATAAAATTGCGGGAACTTTTGTAATTAAAGCCAAACCAAAAAACACACCTGCAAAAAAAATTCTCATTACTGTATCTCTAGATTTCAGTTGGTTCAGTATATCCTGCAGATCACTCCCCGAGCTTGATTTTTGCTTTTTAAGTTCTGAAACTAAAAATAATATTGAACAAGAAAGTAACAAAGTAAGTAAACCATCAGTTAGGGCCATTCTATGATGGAAGTACCAAAATGGTAGAACTGACACAAAAAATCCAGACAAATATATTGTTTTAAAATTTTTAGTAAAAACAGAGGTTATCTTCATCAACACTAACATTTGTGCTAAACCAACCAAAACCGAAACAAATCGAGCAGCAAACAATTGATCACTAAATAAAAATTGAAATGGAGCTAACAACCAAAAAAACAAAGGAGTTTTTCCATCATTCATTGGAAAGAATAAGTAACGGCTTGCATCATCAATAATAAGTTGTGACCAGCGAATATATATCGCTTCATCTGCAAAAACAGGCAACTCCAATAAACCAACTAGATGTGTAACTAAATAAAAAGCTACAAGCAAAAGAAGAAGTAATTTAGATTTTTTGTGTAAGAATGAAATCACTATTTTCTCACTAACTTTTTCATACTAAATACAGTATCTTTTAATCGTGTCAGTAAGTACAGTGCAGGAATTCCCCACGTAACAACTTTTTGCCTAAAAGTAATCTCTGGTGAGTACTCAAAAGCGTTTTCCAACCATGGTACATATCTCAGTAAACAACTCAATGAAAAAACTAAGAATATATTTCTTATAGTTTTATTTTGTACAAACGGCACCCAAACTAGAATCCAAAGTAAATACCAAGGTAAAAATTGCCTCGATCTCTCAGAGAAAAGTGTCGCAAAAAGTGATAAAGCCACAATTGTTGGTATATATTTTTCAAGAAAACGCACTATAAACTGTAAAGCACCAGAAATGAAAACTGCAGGAACTGGAATATTAAATCTTCTTTGAATTAACACAGAATATTGGGGTAAGTAAAAAAGCATTATAGCGCCGAAGATATACAGTGGTATTAACACCACTGTCGCAAGTTTTACAAAGATTGAAATAAAGAGCAAGCCACATGAAAGACCAAAGTAAACATACTTACTTACTTCAGTCGTTTGACGCCATGAATTATTTAATAACCTAATCAACATACTGATTGAGAAAACCGCAGGTATCATCATCCATAAATCATTGTGATAATTTGAAATAGCTTCTAATAAAAATAGTGGATTTAAAAATACTATTGCTAGTTCGTGAAGATACAAGTTCCGATTATTAATACTTCTTGAGAGATGCTGTAACCCATGATATAAAAGAAAAATTCCAAAAACTGTTAAAAATTTAAATGCAATAAGTGTGGGTAAAAATTTCTGAAATCCAACTACAAGTGGAATCAAAGAAAGGCTAGTCCATGCATATCCATACACATTAATAACTTCTACATTGTGCATAAAACGCACCCAAAGATCTGTTTTTTCAAAATCTTGCGGAGTTAAAATATATGGGTTTGCATTGTAAACAAGAATCATCTTTGCATAAAACATGTAGTTAAACACATCATGAGATAGAGCATTGTAAGAAACAAGTAATGGTATAAGTATCAAGATAAAAAGCCAAAAATATTTTGATTTAATACTCAAATTAAACTCTGTTTTCTTTTGAGCCAATCCATACACAATCAACAAATAACTACTGAACAAAGCCATTACAATAAAAATGTAAGTTGCAGTTATAAATTGAGAATTAGCATAAAAATGCTCCCACATATATGTTTGAAAATTCCAATATAAAGGATGAGAACTCATAACTAAGTTTGGCTCAGTTAAAATGTATGAAAAAAGTGCGTATAAACAAAGCGTCAAAAAAAATATGATATAAAATAACATACTATTTATATTTACCAAGCAAATCAGAAATTCTAATAATTATAATATCTCGAACCATGCGAAGCGAATCTTTTATAGGACTCACCCTGTCTGACTCATGAGCACGCCAATTTATTGGAACTTCCTGTAAAGTATAACCTCTTTTCAAGCCTAAATACAACAACTCAACATCAAATGCTCCCGTGAATGCATCCTTTCTTGCTTTCATGTTGCCATATACATACAAGGAGTTGTACAAATCTTCTGTTGCTTTTGCTGAAAACAGCTTAAACCCACATTGGGTATCAAGAAATCCTGGAATTGCTAAGAACTGAACAAGAATGTTAAAAACTCTACCCATCAAATGACGTAAAAATGATTCTTTATCTCTTCTTGCACCAACAATTTCCCTTGACCCAATAATGACATCAGAACCTTCTTTGGCATATCGCAATAGCTTCTCGACATCCCCAATAGGTGTTGACTGATCAAAATCTGTAAACAATCTCCACTCACCAGTAGCGGCAAGCATGCCAGCCTTAACAGTTGGAGCTTTACCTGCATGTACATTGTGAAGCACCTTTATTCTTGAATCCTTTTTTGCAAATGTGTCTAACTCCCCTGCTGTTCCATCTGTTGAACCATCATCACTGAGAATTAATTCCCATGAATATTCCCTGGTTTGCAAGTATTCAAATACCTCATTAAGCACCCCTCTGTCCAAATTTTTTATTTCATTATATGAGGGTATAACAACTGATAAATATGGATTTTTCATACTTGAATCATACACTAATTGGTTGTTTTCCTTAAGACTACGATTTCTGGACCATTCGGAATTTCATATTTTTCTTGAGGAACTTTATTCGGAAAAGTCACAATTTCATATACTGGGGAATCAACTTCCTTTTCTACTTTTCTTTGTTCATCTATAATAAATAAAGTATCTATATCACCGAACAACTCCTCTGAAACTGGTGGCTTTTCTGAAGCTAACAAAAAATATCTATAGTTCTGACCATAGATATCACCAGTATCATTAAGTAAAACAATATTATATTTTTCTCCTGGTTTAACTCTGTCTTCTATTGTTTTTGCAACACCTTGAGTATGTGCAATTGTCCAACCCAAAGAACTTAAAATCACTTGTGCATGTCTATAATTGAAACGAACAAATAAAATCAGATATCCCAATACTATCAGAGCGCCAAGAAATCGTTTTGATATTAAATAATCAAAAGAAACACCTAAAACAAAAAACGATACTGGAAATAAATACGCAATATAATGCTCATACACATTGTGTTGATAAAAAGTTGTTCCAAGAATTCCAGTAATTAAAAAACAAGCCAATATTAGTTCACCAGCAACATCTTTCTTTTGCTTATATTTTTCATATATATGCATGTAAAAAGTTATGATAACAATACACAACACCACTATATTTATTATTCCCACATGTTTTCCAATTGATATATCAGTAATAATTTGCTCACTTCTTCCTTTTAATCCATACATTACTTTCGTAATTGAGTTTGAACTATTTTCGGAACTTCCAGAAAAAGTATCTTCTTTTGTAAGTATCTCAATGAATGCTTTTCTATTTAGTCCATCATGTTTTAGATCAAATAGAAGTAACGGGGTAAGTGATATAAAAAAAATAAACACAGCAAAAACAGTATTTAAAAGCATCTGCTTCACAGATTTATTTTTTCTCATTTTTGAGACTAGCTGATACAACCACACAACTCCAAATCCAGCTCCAGAAAGAAGTGTTAAATAGTGAAGTTGAATTAAAATTGCAAAACAAACAGTAACTAAAATCCAATATTTAGTGTCATTTTTTATTGCTTTGTAAGTAAAAAATATTAAAAATAAGGAAACAATTGGTGCAGGATTTGGATTCCAACTAAATCTTGTATTATGTGCAACAACAGCAGACAAACCAAAGAGTCCGCTCGCTGCTAACGCAGCTCTCTCACTCAGAAACTGTTTTCCGATGTAGTACATTAAAAATACTGTCAAAATTCCAAGAATTGCCATCGCATACACTGGACCCATTGGACTAGGATACGTAAGGATTAAAAACGGCAACATAAAGTAATAATAAAGTGGCCCTAGATACATGTTTCCAACACTGGTAACTGGACCGATAAACACCGGATTAAATTCAGTAAAAATTTTCGAAACTGCAATCGCATCTCTACCTTGGTCACCAAGAAATTGAACGGTATTTGGAATATTATATAAACGTAAGAAACTTGCTATCATCAAAAAAGCTAACAAAAAAACATGTTTTATTTCAATTTTTTTAGGCAGCTTTTTTTTTATCCAATTCATAGATTGCTGTTTATTTTGATTTCCAAATGAACTTATTGTATGCAAAAAAGTTCCAGAATAAACCAATGACGATACCCGTCATGGCAAAAAGTACACCGGTATCAAAAACCATTCCGATAACAGGAACTGTAAATAATTCTTTAAGACCAATAAATTTTTCACCAAAAAAATTCACTATGAGCTGAATTAAAATTGACCCACTAGATGTTACGTTGAACTGCAAAAACTTACCTAACATCTTTGATTTTTCAAGTTTTTTATCTGCAAATGTCCAGGAGTTATTTAGAAGAAAATTTGTGCCAATTGCTATTTCAATACTCAACAGTGTTGCAAGTAAAAACTTTGATAAAAAACCAATCTCAAAGTCTGGTAATACAGTTCTAAAAATCTGTAATGCTGTCAACTGTACTATTGTTCCTGTTCCACCAACAACCAAAAACTTAAATATTCTGCTAGACATCAAATCATTAAACCTAACTCTAAATAAATACATAAGAGTATCTTGCATATAAGAAAGCGGCAACTTTGATTCTCCTATGCTCCTATCAACAAAATGAAATGGAATTTCAACAACTTTGAATTTTGAGCGAATTACCTCATTTAAAAAACCAATTTGAAAAGTATAGCCCATTGTTTCTTTGCTTGTTATCTTATGGACAACCGATGTATACACTTTCTTACGTAGTGCTCTAAACCCACCCGTCCAATCTTTAATAGAAAAATTGGTGAGTAATGTTTGAGCAACTAAATTTCCAACAACACTCATAAATTTTCTATGAATCCCCCAATTTTCTGGAATACCACCACCAGGGATATATCTTGATCCAATAACCATATCAGCACCCTCGTCAATAGCATTCATAAATACTGGTATTTTGGTCGGATCATGAGAAAGATCCGCATCAAACTCAAAAATAACTTCTGCATTTAAGTTATTAAAAGCTTGGGCCATACCTTTTAAGTAAGCGCCACCAAGTCCCGCCTTATTTGGATTTACCAACAAATGCAATTTTTTGTATTTCTGTTGCATTTCTTTTACGGCATCGTATGTTTTGTCAGGTGAAGTATCATCAACAACCAAGATTCCCATATCCCAGTTTTTAACTTTTTCAAACTGCTCAAAAAGTAATGGAACAATTTTTTGAATATTCTCTCGTTCGTTATACGTTGGAATAATAACGATAGCTTTTTGTTGCATTCTCATTACTTTCTGTTATTTAATCTTTTAATTCTGTTTCTCGCTCAAGTTCAGCTTCGACCATTAATTTTACTAGACCTTCAAAACTAATAGAAGGCTGCCAACTAAGTTCTTGTTTCGCTTTACTTGGATCACCAATCAAAAGATCGACCTCTGCAGGACGATCAAATTTAGGATTATGCCTGTATATTGCCTCCCAATCAGCAACACCAGCAAATTTACAACTGAGTTCCAAAAATTCTCTCACAGAATGTGTTTCCCCTGTTGCAATCACAAAGTCATCTGGCTTATCTTGTTGCAACATCAGCCACATTGCTTCTACATAATCTTTCGCGTATCCCCAATCACGTTTCGCATCAAGATTGCCTAACTCAACAAAGTCTTGTTTTCCGAGCTTCACTCTTGCAACACTGTTGGCAATTTTTCTGGTTACAAACTCTAAACCTCTTCTTGGAGATTCATGATTGAATAATATTCCAGAAACAGCAAACATATCAAAAGATTCTCTATAGTTAACCGTAATCCAATGACCATACACTTTGGCAACGCCATATGGCGATCTCGGGTAAAATGGTGTTGATTCTTTTTGCGGTACCTCTTGTACTTTGCCAAACATCTCACTCGAACTTGCTTGATAAAATTTTGCATGCGGACACGCAAATCGAACTGCCTCCAAAATCCTCGTGACACCAAGCGCAGTAAATTCACCAGTCAAAACTGGCTGATCCCAGCTTGCTTTCACAAATGACTGCGCTGCTAAATTATAAACTTCATCTGGCTGAATATCTTTTAGAGCGTAGGTCATCGAATGCTGATCAATTAAATCACCAGAAACGAGTTCAAGATTTTCATGATGAATAATGTGCGCAATGCGTTCAAAATTTTGGGTACTCGTTCTTCTGGTCAAACCATACACTTTATACCCTTTTTCTAAAAGTAACTCCGCAAGATATGAACCATCTTGTCCTGTAATACCAGTGATAAATGCTTTTTTCATAAATATCCTTACTATTGATTAATCCTATACCAACTCATAATTCTTTTAAATGTCTCTTCAATTGGAATTGTTGGACTCCAACCGAGTTCTTTTATTTTAGCACTATTTGCTATCATTTTTGGGATATCATGTGGCCTCATCCTAGATTCATCGGTTACAACAATAATTTTTGTATGAGAAAGTTTGATCAATTGTTCTAGTGCCTCACTCATTTTCATACCAATACCTGATCCAATATTGTATGCTTCACCCTTCACACCTTTGTTCATTGCTATGATGTATGCCAAAACCATATCTTTGACATCAGTAAAATCGCGAACAGTATCAAGACTTCCAACTTTTAGCTCACTTTGAGTTCCATTTTCAATAGCTACGATTTGTTTTGTAAATGCAGGAACAGCAAAATCAATAGACTGACGCTCACCAATATGATTAAAAGGGCGCACAGTAACAATATCTAGTCCATACGAAATAAAATAGGAATATGCCAACATATCTTGGGCAACTTTTGAAACCGCATAGGGATTAATTGGTCTAAAAGGATGAGCTTCAGTAACAGGAATTTCTGCATCTGAAACACTCACTCCATACTCTTCCGCAGAACCAACCACAAGTAATCTAGCCTTAGGACAATGATCACGAACAGCAAGCAATACATTCTGTTGAAGAGTAATGTTATTCATCAAAACTGTATCGGCTTCATCAAAACTCTTGCCTACAAACGCAAGAGCCGCCAGGTGATATATTTGAGTAGGCTGTAGCTTACTAAAAAGCTCAGCAGTTTCCTGCTTATTAGTTAAATTCAATTTATGTATATTATGTGCGCCAATCAATTTTGCAGTAAATGCATCTTCTCCCGAATAACTGGTGACATGAATATCTGTATAACCCTGAGCAAGTAGTGCTTCTACTAAATGTGAACCTGCAAAACCAGTGCCGCCTGTTACTAAAATTTTTGGTTGCTCCATATGTTATTATCTTCCAACTCCAAAATATTTGTATCCTGCTTTTTCTATTTTCTTTGCATCAAATTGATTGCGAGCATCAATGAAAAATTGCTCATCAACTTCTTTTACTTTTGCAAAATCGAAGGCAACAATTTCTGACCATTCAATTAGGGCTAAAATAACATCTGCTCCCTTGCAAGCTTTCTCAATTTGATCATGATATGAAATATTCTCATCTTGAGTAATAAAATGTTTTACCACTTCTAATGCTTTTGGATCAAAACCCCGAACTGTTGCCCCTTGAGAAACAAGATATGGAAGAACCTTTACACTTGGAGCCTCACGCATATCATCAGTGTTTGGCTTAAACGAAAGTCCAAGAACTGCGACTGTTTTGCCCTCAAAACCACCGATTTTTTTAGAATATTGATCTAAAAGTTTTGAAATTCTGTTCTCATTTATCTCATTAATCTTATTGAATAAATTACCATCTTCACCAACAGTTCTAGAGTAATGTGCCAACTCTTTTACATCTTTAGGAAAACATGATCCTCCATACCCAAACCCAGGGTACCAATAGTGTCCACCAACACGTTTATCTTCACTAATTGCATTGATGACTTCTTGCACATCAGCACCATTTTTTTCACACAAATCTGCAATTTGATTTATAAAGGTAATTCTCGTTGCCAAATAAGCATTAGCTGCATATTTGGCCATCTGGGCAGATTCAGGGGTAACTCTAATAATTGGAGCTTGTAGTGGTTTATGTAGATCTGATAAAACATCAAATGCATAGTCTTTCCTAGTGCCAATCACAACCCTATCTGGATGAAGTGTGTCATGAACAGCAGTTCCCTCTTTTAAGAATTCTGGAACTGATGCAGTTGCAAAATCAACTTTTGTTAACGCTGCAATACGTTTTTCAACCTCTGGCAAAGTACCGGGAGGAACTGTTGACTTTACCACAACGACAGCCTTTTCCTTTAAGAATGGAGCGCTACTCTCACAAGCCGCAAAAACATATCTCAGATCAGCATTACCGTCAGAAGCAGAAGGAGTTCCAACAGCAACAATAACTACATCTGAATCGGTAATTGCATCTTTATATACGGTAGTAAAAGTAAGGTTTCCTTCTTTCTGAGTTTGAGCTAATAACTCTTCAAGATTTGGTTCGTAAAAAGGCACTCTTGAATTCCGTAAAGCCTGAATCTTTTTTTCGTCTATATCAAGGCCAACAACTGTATGACCAAAAGAAGCATACACAGCAGCTGTAACTACTCCAACAAATCCTGTCCCAATAATCGTAACTTTCATAAAATGCTTTCTATTTCCAAGTATAACACCTTTTAACTACAGCTTAGTAGATCATATCTTGAGGACTTATCCACTCATAAGCATTAAAAACCCAGTTCACTAGTTCTGTTGTTTCAAGATACCTGTCATCACTTCCCATGACAACTACTAGTATTGTGTGGCCATCTCTGACAAACTGTGTCACTAAAACTTGAGCTGCCCCTTCTGTTGTACCTGTCTTTATTCCAACAACTGTAGGATCAACTCCAAGTAGTTGATGAGTGTTTAATAGATAGTATTCAAATTCTCCAGACACATCAGTTATTACCGTTTCTTTTGTTGCAACAACTGAAGCTAAAAATTCATTTTTCATGAACTCTTTACTCAAAATAACTAAATCACGAGCTGAGCTTCTTTGGGAGTCAGTATCAAACCCTGCGGGATTTTGATATGTAGTATTTTTTAACTGAAGTTCAATTGCTCGTTCGTTCATTCTACCCACAAACCCATCAAATCCTTTACCTGATGCTAAGGCCAAAATATATGCAGCATCATTACTTGATTGGATCAGTGCCGCTTTGAGTAAATCACCAACTGTTAATTGTTCACCTGGTGTAAACTCATACTTGAGCCCATCAATTTGTGGCATCTTGGGAACAGTAATAACATCTGTAACTTGGTATTCGTCAAGTGCAACAAGCGCTGTCATTAGCTTAGTTGTTGAAGCAGGCAACAAAATTCTATGGCTATTTCGCTCAAACAAAATTGTGCCCGTATCTATATCTTCAACATATGCAGATTTTGCAGTAATTCCTTGTGCAAAAATTTCGTAGGCAAGTGTATCTCTCAAAACAGGGATCTTTGTAATGGGTACTAAATAAACGTTATTTATTAACTCTTGTTTTTTTTGATTTAAAATAAGAGCATCAATACTACTGTAAATTGCAAGGGTTACTGCAACTACCAAAAAACTAGCGAGCAAGTAATTTTTTTTTGCTTTTAAACGTTTCATACTCCACTCTAATTGTAACAAGTTATTTAACTTCGGGCATCACAACTTTAATATGTAGTTCGGCGAGTTGCTTTTCGCTAATTGCCTCAGGAGCATCCATAACAGCTGTTTTTCCAGTAGAAGTCATAGGAAATGCAATTGCTTCCTTGAGTGAGGTTTCACCAGCTAACATCATAACTAATCTATCCAATCCTAATGCAATACCACCATGTGGAGGAGTTCCGACTTCAAAAGCCTCAAGCATATGACCAATACTTGCCTGTGTTTCCTCTTCTGTATAGCCCATTATCCCAAAAGTTGCCTTCAAAACTTCTGGTCTATGTGCTCGAATACTACCACCACCAGCTTCATGCCCATTGCAGACTAAGTCATATTGAGCAGTTACAATTTGGGCAATATCAGTTCCAGCCAAATGTTGCTCAACGTGCTCTGGGATTGGTGTGGAAAATGGATTGTGTGTAAATGTCCAACCACTTTTCCCATCAGCAACTTCTGCTGCATCAGCTTTATCAACTTTCTTGAAAAAAGGAAAACTCACAACCCAAGCAAATGATAAAACACCTGCTTGCTTTTCTTCCTCAGTTCTTAAGTCAAACTTATCAGCTCCAAATTTTTTGACTGCCTCATCATAATTAAACACTGGGAATGTTTCATCTTTGAGTTTGCCACCAACCTTCTTGACAGCAAACTTAGTCATATCTTCAACTGTTTGCATGACGTCTTTTTGCTCAACAAAACTCATTTCAAGGTCGAGTTGGGTAAACTCGAAACCTCTATCAGCACGCAAATCCTCATCACGAATACAACGAGCAACTTGGAAATAATTTTCCACACCAGCTGTCATCAATAATTGTTTATATTGTTGTGGACTTTGTGGCAGTGCATAAAATTTTCCAGGATTAAACCTTGATGGAACAATAAAATCACGAGCACCTTCTTTTGTTGCTAAAGAAAGCATTGGTGTTTCAACTTCAACAAAATCTTTCTCGAATAAGTATTCTCTGAAAGCTTGAATGAGAGCGGAACGCATTCTCAGAGTTTTTCTCATTCTGTTTCTACGCAAGTCTAAATATCGATATTTTAAACGAACTTCTTCTTTAATTTCATAGCCATCACCCTCAACTTGGATTGGCAATTCTTTTGCTTTGTTTAATACTTCATACTCCTGAACTTCAATTTCAACAGTTCCAGTTTCTGAATCTTTATTTACCATTTTTTCTGGTCGAGCTTTCACTAAACCAGTGATACTAACTACAGACTCAGTAGTTAACTCACCCATCATTTTGTATCCAACACATTGGACGCTTCCAGTGTAATCACGTAGATCGGTAAAGGTAATTTTGCCATGATCTCTTTTGGTTGCAATCCAACCTTTGAGTGTTACAACTTCACCAACTAATTCTGGTGTTTTTTCAACTAGTGTACGAATTTTTGACATACATACTCCTTATTACTTTGAGACACAAAAAAACACGCCATGCCTCTTTCTAATTTTTGAAAGGGCTTTTGTGCGTGTTGAGCAAAAAGCGGTGCCACCTTGTCTAATACTTTTTTCCTGCTATTACGGGCTTACCCGGCTATTTCTAGCTACGCGGTATAAAACACTTCTCTGTTGTTAGCAGATTTTTGGCGTATTTTTCATTCAGAGTACATTTTACCACCAATTTAGAAAGTTGCACATATACGATATCATCGTATAATCAGCCCAACACAACACATGGGTAGACTTTTTATGAAAAATGTAGAAGTTGCGATTCCATTTTCAGTCTTCGAAAACTCAGTCGAGAATAACTCATTTGCTTTATTACGTTTTTTAATTGAACTTATTGGAAAAGAGCAAGCAAGAACAATAATATCTTTACTTGCTCAACCACCTTCTCAAGAAACAGATGGGAATATTGATAGAATATCTATAGAAACACTGCGAAAACTGTTTTCAAACTTATCATCGTTTACAGATATACAAATTCAAAAGAAAATGGGCGAGACATATGCTTTGGCTGACACTTTTATTAAAGAGCTCATTGCAAACTATTTTTTTGAAATGCAATTTGAATTAAGTTTGCTTGATAATACAACAACCTCAACATCAAATTTTGCTACAAGACTTAGGTTATTGAGTTCTCAAAGCAGTACTTCAAGGTTGAAATATGAAATGCTACGACAAGATTTACTAGCTCTCTTGTTTACAGAACTACAAGAGAAAAACACCACTCACCAAAATAGAACCCAATTAAATTCGTTCCAAACACTTTTCGAATCCGAACTCTATGAAGGATTGGATGGAACAATTTTTGAAAAAGATATTTATGCAGTTCATAGTAATACAACAAATAGGTGCATCGCAACATTTTCATCACTTAAAAAAGCTCAAAAATTTTTAGAAAAAAACAAGAGCACTGAACTTCACATCAAGAAATTTAACTGTCGAATGAGAAAAGTTAGAGATATTGGTTATGTGTTGGCAAGTACTAGAATAAAATCTGATTTTTCAATTCTCAGAAAAGTATTTTATAAATCAAAATTAGAACAAAGAGAAAGAAAAAAAGTATCAAT